>JALOSQ010000050.1 GCA_025458335.1 Ideonella sp. | reverse complement strand
CCGCTCGGCCTCGACCCGGGCCTCGTGCAAGGCCCGGCGCTGCATGTCGTCCTCGGCGTGCGCGAAGGAATCCTTGAGCATCGAGGCGATGGCCTCGTCCGACAGCCCGTAGCTCGGCTTGACCTGCACCTGCGCCTGCACGCCGGTGGTCTCCTCTCGCGCCGAGACGCTGAGCAGGCCGTCGGCGTCGACCTCGAACGTCACCCGGATGCGGGGCGCGCCCGCCGCCATCGGCGGGATGCCGCGCAACTCGAACCGGGCCAGTGAGCGGCAGTCCGCCACCAGCTCGCGCTCGCCCTGCACGACGTGGATGGACATGCCGACCTGACCGTCCTTGAACGTGGTGAAGTCCTGCGCGCGGGCGGTCGGAATGGTGCTGTTGCGGGGGATGATGCGCTCGACCAGCCCGCCCATGGTCTCGAGGCCGAGGGACAGCGGGATCACGTCGAGCAGCAACACGTCTCCCGCCCCGGCATTGCCGGCGAGCGCGTGCGCGTGAACGGCCGCCCCGAGGGCGACCACCTCGTCCGGGTTCAGGTCGACCAGCGGCTCGCGCTCGAAGAGCCGGCCAACCGCCTGCCTCACCATCGGCATGCGTGTCGAGCCGCCCACCAGAACGACGCCGTGGACGTCGCCCACGCTCACCCTGGCGTCGCGCAACACGCGGCGCGTGACGGCGAGCGTGCGGTCCAGCAGGGGGCGCGCGACCTGCTCGAGGTCCGCGCGCGAGACCGTTACGCGCAACTCCCCGTCGGCCAGCGGACAGGCCAGTTCGGCGGCCTCCAGCGTGCTGAGCTTCTCCTTGGTCGCGCGTGCGGCCACGAGCACGGCCCGCTTGTCCTCGTCCAGGTCGGCATTCGAACCGGACCTGTGCAAGGCCCAGGCCGCCAGGGCCGCGTCGACGTCATCCCCGCCGAGCGCGGAGTCTCCTCCGGTGGCCACCACTTCGAACACCCCGCCGGTCAGCCGCAGCAACGACACGTCGAAGGTGCCGCCGCCAAGGTCGTAAATCGCGTACAGACCCTCGACCCCTCGGTCCAGCCCGTAGGCGATGGCCGCCGCGGTCGGCTCGTTGATCAGGCGCAGCACGTTCAGGCCCGCCAGCCTCGCCGCATCCTTCGTGGCCTGCCGCTGGGCATCGTCGAAGTACGCCGGCACCGTGACCACGGCACCGAAGATCTCGTCGTCGAACGTGTCCTCCGCCCGCTGGCGCAGGGTGGCGAGGATCTCGGCCGACACCTCCACGGGCGACTTCACGCCCGCGACGGTGCGAAGCTTCACCATGCCCGGTTCGTCGACGAAGTCGTACGGCAATCGATCCGCACCGCCGATGTCGGCCAGCGAGCGACCCATGAAGCGCTTGACCGAGACGATCGAGTTGCGCGGATCGGTCGCCGCCCCCGCCCAGGCCTCGTGCCCGATCTGGCGACTGCCGTCGGCGCGGTAGCGGACGACGGAGGGCAGGATCACGCGGCCCTGCGCGTCCGGCAGGCACTCGGCAACGCCGTGGCGCACCGCTGCGACCAGCGAGTGCGTGGTGCCGAGGTCGATGCCCACCGCGATGCGCCGCTGGTGCGGGTCGGGGGTCTCGCCGGGCTCGGAGATCTGCAGCAGGGCCATGATGCTCGCTATTGTCCCAGCGCCTCGAGACGCCGATCGACGTCGTCTGCGAAGCGCTCGATGAACATCAGGGCTCTGACGCCGGCAGCCGCCGACGGCGCGTCCCCGCGATCGTCCAACGCCACCGCGACATCGGCGAGCAAGCGCGAGCGGGCGTCGTCGACCTCGCGGCGCAGCTGCTCGAGTTCGTCCGGCGAGGCGGCCTCGTCGAGGGCTTCGCGCCACGCCATCTGCGTCATCAGGAAGGCCGAGGGCATCGCGGTGTTGCGTTCCGCGTCGATCGGCGCGCCCCGCATCTCGCAGAGGTAGGCCGCGCGCGCGAGCGGGTCCCGCAGCCGACGGTAGGCTTCGTTCACCCGCACGGCCCACTGCATCGCCACCCGCTGCGCCGCGCCGCCTTCGGCCGCGAACCGGTCGGGATGCACGCGCGCCTGCAGGTCGCGCCAGCGGGCGTCGAGGTCGGCGCGGTCCTGGGCGAAGCGCACCGGCAGGCCGAACAGCTCGAAGTCATGGCTGTCGAGCTTCAGCGGCGTTTCCATCGGTTCGGGATCGCGAGGTCGGTCAGAAAAGAGAAACGGGGCGCGGAGATGCACCGCGCCCCGCCGGACAGAAGTCTGGTCAGACGCGGAACGACTCACCGCAACCGCAGCGGTCCTTCTCGCGCGGGTTGTGGAACTTGAATCCCTCGTTGAGCCCCTCGCGGACGAAGTCGAGCTCGGTGCCGTCGAGGTAGGGAAGGCTCTTCGGATCGACCAGCACCTTCACGCCGTGGCCCTCGAAGATCACGTCCTCGGGCGCGACGTCGTCCGCGTACTCGAGCTTGTAGGCGAGTCCCGAGCAGCCGGTCGTCTTGACGCCGAGCCGCACCCCGACGCCCTTGCCGCGCCGCGCCAGGTACCTCGTGACGTGGCGGGCCGCCGCTTCGGTCAGCGTGACAGCCATGTCGGTCAGGCGGCAGCGGTCTTCGACTTGTAGTCGTTGACCGCCGCCTTGATCGCGTCCTCGGCAAGGATCGAGCAGTGAATCTTGACCGGCGGCAGCGACAGCTCCTCGGCGATCTGCGTGTTCTTGATCGTCAATGCCTCGTCGAGCGTCTTGCCCTTGACCCACTCGGTCACGAGCGAGCTGGAGGCGATGGCCGAGCCGCAGCCATAGGTCTTGAAGCGCGCGTCCTCGATGCGGCCGGTTGCCGGGTCGACCTTGATCTGCAGCTTCATCACGTCGCCGCAGGCCGGCGCACCGACCATGCCCGTGCCGACCGTCTCGTCGCCCTTCTCGAACGACCCGACGTTGCGGGGATTTTCGTAGTGGTCGACGACCTTGTTGCTGTATGCCATGCCCTGTACTCCTAGATGATCACCCGACCGCCCGTCCCGGGTGCGCACGGCCACCGCATGCGCCGGGCCCGGTGGATCGGGTCAGTGTGCCGCCCACTGGATCGTGTTCAGGTCGACACCGTCCTTGAACATCTCCCAGAGGGGAGACAGCTCGCGCAGCTTTGCCACGTTGTGGCGGATCGTGGAAACCGCGTAGTCGATCTCCTCGGGCGTGGTGTAGCGGCCGATGGTGATCCGCAGGCTCGAATGCGCGAGCTCGTCGCTGCGACCGAGCGCCCTGAGCACGTAGCTGGGCTCGAGGCTCGCCGACGTGCAGGCCGACCCCGACGACACGGCGAGGCCCTTGATGCCCATGATCAGCGATTCGCCCTCGACGTAGTTGAACGACATGTTCACGTTGTGCGGGACGCGCTGCTTCGGGTGGCCGTTCAGGAAGGTCTGCTCGATCACCGACAGCCCGTCCGTCAGCCGGTGGTGGAGCATGCGGATGCGCTCGAGTTCGGTGGGCATCTCCACCTGGGCGAGCCGGAAGGCCTCGCCCATCCCGACGATCTGGTGCGTCGGCAGCGTGCCAGACCGCAGCCCGCGCTCATGGCCACCACCGTGCATCTGCGCCTCCAGCCGAACCCGGGGCTTTCGGCGGACGTACAGCGCCCCGATGCCCTTGGGGCCGTAGGTCTTGTGCGACGCCAGGCTCATCAGGTCCACCGGCAGGCTGGCGAGGTCGATGGTCACCTTGCCGGTCGCCTGCGCTGCGTCGGTGTGGAACACGATGCCCCGCTCGCGGCACATCGCGCCGATCGCCGCGATGTCCTGGATCACGCCGATCTCGTTGTTGACGAACATGACCGACACCAGGATCGTGTCCGGGCGAAGGGCTGCCTTCAGGCGGCCGAGGTCGAGGAGGCCGTCTTCCTGGACGTCGAGGTAGGTCACCTCGAAACCCTGGCGCTCGAGCTCACGGCAGGTGTCGAGCACCGCCTTGTGCTCGGTCTTGACCGTGACGATGTGCTTGCCGCGCGACTGGTAGAAGTGCGCGGCGCCCTTCAGGGCCAGGTTGTTGGACTCCGTCGCGCCGGAGGTCCAGACGATCTCGCGCGGATCGGCCCCGATCAGCCCCGCGACCTGCCCCCGGGCCTTCTCCACGGCTTCCTCGGCTTCCCAGCCCCAGGCGTGGCTGCGCGAGGCCGGATTGCCGAAGTGCTCCCGTAGCCACGGCACCATGACATCCACCACCCGCGGATCGACCGGGTTGGTGGCGCCGTAGTCCATGTACACAGGGAAGTGGGGGGTCATCTCCATCGGTCGGGTGCCTCGTCGGGGCCGCGGGCGGCCCTGCTGGGTGGTGGATACCGTTTATTTGTTCAGGGCCGTGCCCAGGGCGAAAACCGAATTCGGTGCGGTCACCTTGATGGGCTTGACGACCGGCTGCGACGAGATGGCACGCTTCGGAGGCGCTCCCTCGATCGTCACGCCCTTGGCGAGCTGTTCGTCGACCAGTTTCTGGAGGGACACCGAGTCGAGGTACTCGATCATCTTCGCGTTCAAGGCGGACCACAGGTCGTGCGTCATGCAGCGGCCCGCATCCTCGCCCATGCAGTTCTCCTTGCCCCCGCAGCCGGTGGCGTCGATCGGCTCGTCGACGGCTACGATGATGTCGGCGACGGTGATGTCCTTCGGGTCGCGGCCGACCGAGTAACCGCCCCCCGGACCGCGCGTGCTTTCGACCAACTCGTGGCGGCGCAGCTTGCCGAACAACTGCTCCAGGTAGGACAGCGAGATGCGCTGCCGCTGGCTGATGGCGGCAAGGGCGACCGGACCGGTGTGCTGGCGCAGTGCCAGGTCGATCATGGCGGTCACGGCAAAACGTCCTTTGGTCGTCAGTCGCATGGTGATCTCCTGAGTCGCGGGCGACTCGATGCTGAAGGGCCGATCAAGAAAGACCGTGTGACATCGAGCGGCCGGACTGAGGTGGCCTGGATCGATCGGTTGACTGCAATACCCGAGCGATTCACTCGATCTTACACAATCCCCAGCGTTCTGATCGCCTTTGCCCAGAACAGTTCCCTGAGTGGGGGTATTCCGTCTTGGACAAAGCATCGACCGCCGCTTGGCCCTGATCTTCTGTCAACTTTTCGTCCTAGTCAATCGATCTGGTCGGAATAGATCCGGCGCGACCGTTCGCCCCCTGTAGACGACGCCCGTGTTCGAGGTCAGCTCGGTCCATGCCGCCCCGAGGCGCGGGCAACGTTCTGCCTCAGGGCTTCGACAGGGGAACGATCTTGTCCTGGACGGATGCCCCGAAAGCCTGATCACGCAGCATGGCCAACTGGTCGCGGACACGGGCCGCCTTCTCGAACTCGAGGTTGCGGGCGTGCTCGAGCATCTGGCGCTCGAGCAGCTTCAGTCGCTTGCCGAGGTCCTTCTCGTCGAGCACCTCCGGCTCGGCCGCGGCGCGCTGCGCCCCGGCTGCCTTGGCGGCCTTCTCGCTGTAGACCCCGTCGATCAGGTCCTTGACCTGCTTGCTCACGCTGCGCGGTGCGATGCCGTGGGCGGCATTGAACTCGATCTGGCGCGCGCGCCGGCGCTCGGTCTCGCCGATCGCCTTGCGCATCGACTCGGTGACCGTGTCGGCGTACAGGATCGCCTTGCCGTTCAGGTTGCGCGCCGCGCGGCCGATCGTCTGGATCAGGCTGCGCTCGGCCCGAAGGAAGCCTTCCTTGTCCGCATCGAGGATCGCCACCAGCGACACCTCCGGGATGTCGAGCCCCTCGCGCAGCAGGTTGATGCCGACCAGGACGTCGAACGCGCCGAGCCGCAGGTCGCGGATGATCTCGACGCGCTCCACCGTGTCGACGTCGGAGTGCAGGTAGCGCACCTTCACGCCGTTGTCGGCCAGGTAGTCGGTCAGCTGCTCGGCCATCCGCTTGGTCAGGGTCGTCACGAGCACCCGCTCGCCCACCTCGACCCGCAGACGGATCTCGCCCAGCACGTCGTCGACCTGGTGAGCGGCCGGGCGCACCTCGATCAACGGGTCGACCAGGCCGGTCGGGCGCACGAGTTGCTCGACCACCTGCCCCGCGTGCTCCTGCTCGTAGGCCGCGGGCGTCGCCGAGACGAAGATCGCCTGGCGCATCTTGCGCTCGAACTCGTCGAACTTCAGCGGCCGGTTGTCGAGCGCACTGGGGAGACGGAACCCGTACTCCACCAGCACGGTCTTGCGCGCCCGGTCGCCGTTGAACATGCCGCCGAGCTGGCCGATGAGCACATGGCTCTCGTCGAGGAACATCAGCGCATCGGGCGGCAGGTAGTCGACCATCGTCGGCGGCGGATCGCCCGGCTTCGCGCCCGACAGGTGCCGCGTGTAGTTCTCGATGCCCTTGCAGTGACCGACCTCCTGGAGCATCTCCAGGTCGAAGCGCGTGCGCTGCTCGAGGCGCTGGGCCTCGACCAGCTTGCCTGCGGCCACCAGCTCGGCCAGGCGATCGCGCAACTCCGTCTTGATGCCCTCCACCGCAGCCAGCACGCGCTCTCGCGGCGTCACGTAGTGGCTCGACGGATAGATCGTGAAGCGCGGCACCTTCTGGCGGATGCGGCCGGTCAGGGGGTCGAGCAGGCTGAGCGACTCGACCTCGTCGTCGAACAGCTCCAGCCGCACGGCGAGCTCGCTGTGCTCGGCCGGGAACACGTCGATGGTGTCGCCCCGCACCCGGAAGCTGCCCCGGCCGAAGTCGATCTCGTTGCGGGTGTACTGCATGCGCACCAGCTGCGCGATCACGTCGCGCTGGCCGATCTTGTCGCCCACCCGCACGATGAAGCGCATCTGCGTGTAGTCCTCGGGCTTGCCGATGCCGTAGATCGCGCTGACGGTCGCGACGATCACCGTGTCGCGCCGCTCGAGCACGCTCTTGGTGGCCGACAGGCGCATCTGCTCGATGTGCTCGTTGATCGAGCTGTCCTTCTCGATGTAGAGGTCGCGCTGCGGGACATAGGCCTCGGGCTGGTAGTAGTCGTAGTAGCTGACGAAATACTCGACCGCGTTCTTCGGGAAGAACTCCCGGAACTCGCTGTACAGCTGCGCCGCGAGGGTCTTGTTGGGCGCGAACACGATGGCCGGGCGGCCGAGCCGGGCGATCACGTTGGCCATCGTGAAGGTCTTGCCCGAGCCGGTCACGCCGAGCAGCGTCTGGAACGCGAGGCCGTCCTGCACGCCCTCGACCAGCTGCTCGATCGCCCGAGGCTGGTCGCCTGCTGGCGGATACGGCTGGAACAGCTGGAACGGCGACCCCGGGAAGCTCACGAACTCGCCCGCGGGCACGGGTGCGCCGGGTTTGTCGTCCGTCAGGGCGGTAGCAGGCATGCCAAGTAGACTCCAGCGAAGCCGACGCCCTCGAAGCGGAACGCGGCGCCGGCAAGGGTAGCCGAGCGTCGATGACCCGGTTCCGCCGGCGCCGACCGGACCAGGAACCGACCATGCCAGCCGCCCCCGCCACCCCCTCCCCCTTCGCCCGCGTCGAACTGGCGCCGCGCGATCCGATCCTCGGCTTGAACGAGCAGTTCGCAGCCGACCCGCGCCCGCACAAGGTCAACCTCGGCGTCGGTGTCTACTACGACGCCGAGGGCAAGCTGCCCCTGCTCGAATGCGTCAAGCGTGCCGAGCGCCAGTTGCTCGAGACGCCCAAGGCTCGCGGCTACCTGCCGATCGACGGCATCGCCGCCTACGACAAGGCCGTTCAGCAGCTCGTGTTCGGCGAGGGCAGCCCGGTGCTGTCGGCGGGTCGCGTCGCCACGGTCCAGGCCCTGGGCGGCACCGGTGGCCTCAAGGTCGGAGCCGACTTCCTGCGCAGGGTCACGCCTGGCGCGAAGGTGCTGATCAGCGACCCGAGCTGGGAGAACCACCGGGCCCTCTTCAGCCAGGCCGGCTTCGAGGTGGCCACCTACCCGTACTACGACCCGGCGCGCCGCGGTGTGGATGCGGCCGGCATGCTCGCGGCCCTGCAGGCCGCGGCGCCGGGCACGGTCGTGGTGCTGCACGCGTGCTGCCACAACCCGACGGGTGTCGACCTGACGCCCGAGCAGTGGGGCCCGGTCATCGACGCGGTGCGCGAGCGCGGGCTGATGGCCTTCCTGGACATGGCGTACCAGGGGTTCGGCGAGGGGCTGGCCGATGACGGCGCAGTGGTGCAGCGTTTCGTGGACGCCGGCGTCGACTTCCTGGTGGCCACGAGCTTCTCGAAGAGCTTCTCCCTGTACGGCGAGCGGGTCGGCGCGCTGAGCGTGGTCTGCGCCGACAAGGACGAGGCCGCGCGCGTGCTGAGCCAGCTCAAGGTCCTGATCCGGACCAACTACTCGAACCCGCCGACCCACGGCGCCAGCGTGGTGGCCACCGTGCTCGGCACACCCTCGCTGCGCCAGCTCTGGGAGGAGGAACTGGGTGCCATGCGCACGCGCATCAAGGCGATGCGCGTCGCGCTACGCGACGGCCTGCGCACCGCGGGCGTGAAGCAGGACCTCGACTACATCACCGGCCAGAAGGGCATGTTCAGCTACTCGGGGCTCTCGGCCGGCCAGATGAAGCGCCTGCGGGAGGATTTCGCGGTCTATGGCGTCGACTCGGGGCGGATCTGCGTGGCCGCCCTCAATGAGCGCAACCTCCCGGCCGTCATCCAGGCGATGGCCGCCGTTTCCTGAGGCCTCTCACCAAAACCCGTGGCCAAGACCCCTGGCGGATTGGGGTTCTTTATGCTGCAATGCAACATCGACTGTCCTGCGTCGTCCGCGTGAGGTGAACCGACGCTTGCTGGCACGACGATCGGCCCCGTCACGAGATTTCCGCGAGGTGTCTGCATGCTCTATCAGTGGTACGAAGCCCAGCGAGCGCTGCTGAGCCCCTTTGCCGAATTCGCCAGCGCGAGCTCGAAGCTCTACAGCCACCCGCTGTCCCCGTTCGCGCACACGCCGGTGTCGCACCGGGTCTCGGCCGGCCTCGACCTGCTGCACCGCCTGTCGAAGGAGTACGAGAAGCCGGAGTTCGGCATCACCGACGTCAACGTCGACGGCGTGCACGTGGCGATCCAGGAGCGGGTCGAACTGGACAAGCCCTTCTGTCGCTTGCTGCGCTTCAAGCGCTTCACGGACGAGCCCGAGCAGCTGCAGCGCATGAAGGAGCAGCCCACCGTGCTCGTCGTCGCGCCACTGTCGGGACATCACTCGACGCTGCTGCGCGAGACCGTGAAGATGCTCCTGCACGACCACAAGGTGCTGATCACCGACTGGACCGATGCGCGGATGGTCCCGGTCGAGACGGGCGCGTTCCACCTGAACGACTACGTCAAGTACGTGCAGGAGTTCATCCGGCACTGCGGCCCCGACGTGAACGTGATCTCGGTATGCCAGCCCACCGTGCCGGTGCTGGCGGCCGTGTCACTGATGGCCAGCGCGGGCGAGACGACCCCGCTCACGCTCACGATGATGGGGGGCCCGATCGACGCACGCCGATCGCCGACCGCGGTGAACAACCTGGCGATGAACAAGAGCTACGAGTGGTTCGAGCACAACGTCATCCACCGGGTGCCCGTGAACTACCCGGGCGCCGGGCGCCGGGTCTACCCGGGCTTCCTCCAGCACTCGGGGTTCATCGCCATGAACCCGGACCGGCACCTGCGCTCGCACTACGACTACTTCCTCGACCTGTGTCGCGGTGACGGCGAGAGCGCCGACGCGCATCGGACCTTCTACGACGAGTACAACGCGGTGCTCGACATGCCGGCCGAGTACTACCTCGACACGATCCGCACCGTGTTCCAGGATTTCGCTCTCGTCAATGGCACCTGGGACGTCGACGGCCAGATCGTCCGGCCGCAGGACATCCGCAGCAGCGCCCTGCTGACGGTCGAGGGCGAGCTCGACGACATCTCGGGCGCCGGGCAGACGCGCGCGGCCCACGAGCTGTGCACCGGCATTCCAAAGGGGCGCCAGTTCCACTACGACGCGCTCGGCGCGGGGCACTACGGCATCTTCTCGGGCCGTCGCTGGCGCGAGAACGTGTACCCGGTCGTGCGTGACTTCATTGCCCGGCATCAGGCCCGGGTCGAGCAGGCCGCGACCGGCCGCGCGGCGGGACGGAGCAACGGCCGTCGCCGGCTGAGCGCGGCCTGAGCGCGACGCCCGCGATCGGCCGCCGATCGCCTGGGGCTCGCCGGGGCCGTTTCGTAGCTCGTAATCGCCTGCCGTGGACCGGTCTTCCTCCACCTGGGTGCCCGTGCGCCGGGCCGCCGCCGGGCCGGAGCTGGTCGACCAGCTCGATGCCGCGCTGCCGCAGACCCAATGCACACGCTGCGGCTATCCCGATTGCCGACGGTATGCCGAGGCGATGGCCGATGGCGTGGCCGATATCGACCGGTGTCCGCCGGGCGGCGCCGAGGGCGTGGCCCGGCTCGCGGCGCTGACCGGCCGACCGGTGCGTCCGCTGGATCCCGCGCATGGCGTCGAGGGGCCGCTGCGGCTGGCGGTGATCGACGAAGCGTGGTGCATCGGATGCACCCTTTGCCTCAAGGCGTGCCCGGTGGACTGCATCGTCGGCGCCCCGAAGGCCATGCACACCGTCATCGAGTCGGCCTGCACCGGATGCGAGCTGTGCGTGCCGGCCTGTCCGGTCGACTGCATCGAGATGGTCGGCACCGGGGACCATCGGACCGGCTGGAGCGCCTGGAGCGACGCACGTGCGCTCCAGGCGCGAGACGCCTACGCCTGGCACCGAGAACGCCAGCAACGCGAGGCGCGCGAGAACACGCTGCGCCTGCAGGCCAAGGCCGAGGCCAAGCTGGCCGACCTGGCGGCTCACACGGTCGGCGCTGACGAAGAGGCCCTGCGTCGCAAGCGCGCGATCATCGAGGCGGCACTCGCACGGGCCCGTCAGCCACGGACCGGCGCCTGAGGACCCGGAGCGCGCCGTTCGCAGCCCGTGCGGGACGCCCCGGCGCGGTCCGCGCGGCCGTTCTGTCGCGTCCGCCGGATGTGCGACGTGTCCACGGCATGCCGCCCAACTCCCTGCCAATCCGGTCGATGCCGGCGAATCCAACCGCCTAGACTCACGAAGGCCGACCCGGCATTGCCCGCCCGCATCGGCTCTCCCATGGCCAACCCTGCGCCCAGCCCACCGCCCGACGCCCCCGATATCGGCCGCCAGGCCGGGTCCGCGAGGTCGTCGGTCTCGAGCCGTCTCAAGTCGTCGGACGAGCGTGGACCGACGTTGCCGGCCAGCCGCTGCCCGCCGATGCCCTGGAAGCCGTACGCCATCGGGCGCCAGCCGACTTCGAGTGGACGGCGCCGCCCCGCGAGAGTCATGCCGAGCGACTCGGCCGCGTGCGCCTGCGCCCGGGGCCGGACGGCCGCTGGATCCTCGCCTGGCGCGACTGCACGCGCGAACACCTGCTGGCCTGCGAGGCGCGCCGCCTGCAGGAGTGGCTCGACATCGCGCAGGACTTCGGGCGCCTGGGCGTCTGGGAACGCGAGCTGCCTTCGGGCAAGGGCCGATGGGACCAGCACGTGTTCGATTTCTGGGGGCTCGACCCGGCCAAGGGCGTGCCGAGCTTCGACGAAGCCGCCCGGCTGATCCACCCGGACGACATCAAGGCGCTGACGGAGCGCTTCTGGACCTCGACACAGAAGCCGGGACGCTACTCGACACGCTACCGCGTGATCCGCACCGACGGGCAGGTGCGCTGGATCCACTCGCAGTGGGAGGTCAAGGCAGCCGACGGTGTGACGCCCGACCACATCCTCGGCGTGATGGTCGACGACACCGAAGCCTACGAGCTCGCCCAGACCGCCGACGAGGTGAGCAACCGTCTGCGCCTGGCCGCGGAACTCGCCAACGTGACGATCTGGAAGCACGACCTCAGGACCAACCGGATCTACCACAGCCTCGCAGACTGGCTGCGACCGCACCTGGACCCCAGTCCGGAGGGCATGCCAATCGAGCAGCTGCGGGACCTGGTGCATCCCGACGACCTGGCGATCGTCGTCAGCTCCGCTCAGCGCACGCTCGAATCAGGACGCCCGGTCGACTTCGAGGCGCGCTACCGTGCCAACGACGGCGGCTGGAGGCATGTGTTGTCTCGCCGTGCGCTGCAGCTCGACGACAAGGGACAGCCGGCCGCATTCCTCGGCGTCTCGCTCGACATCACCGACCAGATGACGGAGCAGCGCCGCACTGCGGAACTCGCCCGGCGACTGGCGATGGCCGTCTCGGCCGGCGGCATCGGCTTGTGGAGCCGAAGGCTCGACGACCAGGAGGCCGAGTGGAACGCGCAGATGTACGGGATCTATGGCCGCGATCCGGCACTCGGGCCGCCCACCACCGTCGAATGGGTCCAGATGGTGCACCCGGATGACCTGCCGATCGTGCATGCCGGCATGGCCGACGTCCGAGCCCACCCGGGCACCTCGATCCAGACCCAGTTCCGCATCACGCGCCCCGACGGGTCGACCCGCTGGATCGAGAACCGGGCCACGATGGAGGTCGGGGTGGGCATGCCCCTGTTCTACGGCGTCGCGCTCGACATGACCGATCGTGTGCAGACCGAGCTCACGTTGCGCAGCCTGAACGACCGCGCTCAGATGGTCGCGCGCGGCGCGGGCATCGGCACCTGGGTGCTCGACCTGCGCAATGGACGGGCGGTCTGGGACGACCAGATGTTCCACCTGCGCGGCTTTCCCGTGGCCGGCGAGGCGCCCGACGAGGCGCAGCGATTGGCGATGGTGCATCCCGACGATCGGCACCTTTTCGAAGCGCCTGCGATGCCTGACGATGCCGACCCGGCTGCGCGCGCCATCGAGTTCAGGGTCGTGCACCCCGACGGCCGCGTACGGTGGCTGGCCTCGCGTTCGAGCGTCGTGCTCGACCCGGCGGGCCGGCCGGCCCTGCGCGTGGGCGTCAACTGGGACGTCACCGAGGCCAAGGTGGCCGCGCAGGCGCGCGAGGAGCGCGAGGCGGCCATGCGCGAGAGCCGGGCCAAGTCGCAGCTGCTCGCGCGTGTCAGCCACGAGTTGCGCACGCCGCTCAATGCGATCCTCGGGTTCACCCAGCTGCTGCAGCTCGAGCTGCCGGCGGGTTCCGGCCCGGCCGGCAAGCTCGACAACATCCGCCGTGCCGGCGAGCACCTGCTGTCGCTGATCAACGACGTGCTCGATCTGACCAGCCTGCAGGCCGACGCCAGCCGCCTGGTGCGGGCCCCGCTGTCGCTGCCCGAGGCGCTGGACGAAGCGGTGGCGCTGCTGGCCGAATTCGCCCGCAGCCAGGGAGTCGGGCTCGTGATCCGACAAGTCGAGGGCCGTGTGGTTGCCGATCCGGTAAGGCTGCGCCAGGTGCTACTCAACGTGCTGCACAACGCGATCAAGTTCAACCGTCCCGGCGGCACGGTCTGGATCGACTCGCGGACCGATGGGTCCACCAACGTGCTGCGGGTGACCGATGACGGCCCCGGGATCCCCGCCGAACGGCTCGCGCAGGTGGGCGAACCATTCAACCGGCTCGGAGCCGAGAGCCGGGGCATCGAAGGCACCGGCATCGGCCTGTCGATCGTCAAGGCACTGGTCGAGGCGATGGGGGGCTCGTTCACCGTCGGGAGCCGGACAGGCGGCGGGACGGCCGTCGAGATCGGGTTGCGCCAGCCGCGCGACGGCCAGGAGTCGACGTCCGCGCAGGAGGGCACGGGCGGCCCGGCGCCCCTGCTGGAACCGGGATCGGTTTCGTCCGATGCACCTGGGAACGCGCCGCCGGTCGGGGCGGGTCGGGTGCTCTACATCGAGGACAATCCGGTCAACGTCCTGCTCATGCAGGAGTTCGTGCGCAACTGCCCGGGCGTGGATCTGACCGCGGCGACGACCGGCCTCGAGGGCGTCCACCACGCCCTGACCCATCGGCCCGACGCCGTGCTGGTCGACATGCAACTGCCCGACATCGACGGCTACGAGGTCCTCCGTCGCCTGCGCGCCGACCCCCGCACCCGGTCGATGCCGTGCGTCGCCCTGTCCGCCAACGCGCTGCAGGAGGACATCGAGCGCGCGCTGGCCGCGGGCTTCGACGACTACTGGACCAAGCCGATCGACTTCAGGGCCTTCCTGCCCAGCCTTCGGAAGCTGCTCGAGTGCGCGCAGCCCGAGCCGCGGTGTGGTGGTCAGTGAGGGTCTCGCACCCTCGTCGCAAAGACCTGCCGGAACTTCTCGACCTTGGGGGCCACGACGAAGGCGCAGTACCCCTGCCCCGGGTTGCGGTCGAAGTAGCGCTGGTGGTACTCCTCGGCCCTGCTGTAGCCGAGCACCGGCTTCAACTCGGTCACGATCGAGCCACGCACCGTACCGCTGGCGGCGAGCTCCTCGATCACCTCGCGCGCCACCGGCTCCTGATCCGCCGTGTGGAAATAGATGCCCGATCGGTACTGGGTCCCGACGTCGTTCCCCTGGCGGTTCAGCGTGGTCGGATCGTGGATCGTGAAGAAGATCGCCAGGATCTCGTGCAGCGTGATCCGTCCCGGGTCGAACTCGACGCGCACCACCTCCACATGACCGGTCCTGCCCGAGCAGACCGCCTCGTAGGTCGGATTCGGCGTATGGCCGTTCGAATACCCGGACTCCACGGCCACCACGCCATCGACCCGCTCGAAGACGGCCTCGAGACACCAGAAGCACCCCCCGCCGAGGGTGATCGATTCGGTGTTGAGCGCCATCGGAAACTCCATCGGTGCGACAAGGCCCTCATTTTCGCGCCCCGACCACGGCATCCGCCCGAGCCGCGCCAAGCGCCCCGCGGCCTGGACGGGGCATCAGCGCCACTGGTACTGCGCGGTGGCCAGCAGCGACCAGTGGCGGGGCATGGCCGGCTCGAAGAAGCGCTGGTTCGCCTCGTTGACGATGACCGAGCCGGCGTACCGTTCGTCGGTTGCGTTGTCGAGCCGGAGGCCCTGGGTGAAGCGCCATGGGCCGGCGGACTGCGCGAAGCCCGCGCGCGCGTTGAGCAGCCAGACGCCCGGCGCGGCATCCGTGTTGGCGTCGTTCACGGCGATCGAGCCGATGCCCTGCACCTGGATCGACGCGTTGAAGCCGCCCCACGCGACCGCCGGCCGCCACGCCAGTTCGGCGAAGCCGCTCTTCTCTGGCAGGCCGGGCAGGCGTGCGCCTGCCGGCACGGTCACCGCCGATGCCCCGCTGCCGCTGACGAATCGGTCGTCGAAGCGCGCCTGCAGCCACGTCACCGCGACGGTGCTGCTGAGGTCGCCGGCCCATTGGCCGCTGTGGGCGAGTTCGACGCCCTGACGTGAGGTGCGAGCCGCGTTCTTGAAGGTGGATCGCCCGCCCGCGTTCGTGTCGACCACGATGTCGTCGCGGGTCGCGATGTCGAACGCGGCCACGTCGACTCGCTGGCCTGGGGCGGCCCGCCACTTCGCGCCGACCTCGGCGTGCCGGCTCCGGGCCGCACGCAGCGCGGTGTTCAGGCCCGTTGCGCCAGGTCGATAGGCAAGCTCGGTGAAGGTCGGGGTCTCGAACCCGCGACCGACGTTGGCGTACAGGTTCAGCGACGGCGTGGCCCGCCAGGTCAGGCCCAGCACCGGGTTCGTGGCCGAATAGTCGACGCCGCCGCTGTCGTCCGGGTTGCCCGGGCGAATGAAACGATCGGCCGTGCGGAACCGAACCGAACTCGTCCGCACGCCTGCCGTCAACGCCCAGGCCGGGGTGAGGTCGAGGGCGCCCTGGCCGAAGAAGTCCAGGGTGCGAACCGTGTTCTGCTCGTCCCGCTTGAGATCGCCCTGGACGCCGCCGCCGACGTTCACGTACCCCTGTCGGTCCTCGAGCAGGCGGTCGTGATCGAGGCCGACCACGAGGCGCAGGGCCCGGCCCTCCCCGAGTGGGAGCCGGTGATTCAGCTGCACCCCGATGCCGGCGTAGCTGCGGGCGAAATCCACGATGCCACCCGCCGAGGTGGGCGCCTGCTGGGCGGCCGGCGGGATCGACAGCGCGTTGCGCAGCTGGCGTTCACCGGCATACAGGCGCGCCGAGATGCCGGTGCGGTCGTCGAGCCGATGCTCGGCGACCGTGCCGATCTGCGTCTGGAAGACGGTCTTGCTGGAGCGCTGCGTCCTCGCGAGCGCCACGGCCTGCCGGGGGTTCGCCTCGAACTGGGCGCGCGTCAGGCCAAGCGGGTCGAGCGAATCAGGCTGATCCAGGGCGTTGAACACGACGCTCATCTGCGTGTCCGAGCCGAGCTGTCCCTGCCACTTGGCGTTGAGCTGGCCACGCTCGGCACGGCTGTGGTCGCGGTAGCCGTCGGTACGGAACCGCGACGCGTCGATGACCATCGCGTCGCGCGGCCCGACGTGGTTGTAGCGGACACCGGCCTTGACCTGGCCGTAGGAGCCGGCGCCCAGCGACGCCTGCATCGCCGATCCCTCGCCGTCGATCCCACCGGCGAGGTCGGTGAAGACCTGCACCACGCCGCCGGCTGCGTTGCCGTACAGCTGGGCCAGGGGACCGCGCAGCACCTCGATACGCCCTGCCGAGCTCAGCGCCACGTTCGACGCCTGTCCTTGCCCGTCGGGCATGGAGGCGGGGATGCCGTCGACGATCAGGCGCACTCCGCGGATGCCGAAGGTCGACCGAGCGCCGAAGCCGCGGATCGACAACTGCAGGTCCTGTGCGTAGTTCTGGCGGTTCAGCACGGTGATGCCCGGCAGCCGCGCCAGCGACTCGGACAGGTTCACCTGCAAGCCGCCTTCCTCGATGGCCGTTCGGGTCACGGCGCCGATCGCGGCGGGCGCGTCGAAGGTGGTCTGGCCCGTGCGCTCGGGGCTGACGACGACCGTGTCGAGCACGGCGGGCTGGGCCGTCGCGGTCGCCGGGGCGAGCGTGGCCGAACACAGGGCCGCCGCGGCGGCGATGGGGTTGAGTCGGAGCTGCATCGTGGGGGAAGGGTCCGGGCCCCACCGGCAGACCGATGGGGCGATGGGACGGTCGAGGACCTCACGGGGTCTGCGGGAGGCTGACCGGTAAGTTGGCGCCGGTCGACTCCGCCCGCCGCAAGGCCGTCATGCTGCCGCAGGGCCGCGAGGACGAACGCGCGTGGGGTCTTGCGCGGGCGGGAACTATGTCGGCACTCGATGAAGGCCGGTCCGGCACGCCGGACCGGCTGGATCAGTTCGGCGCGATGGCCTCGACCCGGATGGCCGAGTACCAGGCTGCCAGTT
>JALOSQ010000324.1 GCA_025458335.1 Ideonella sp. | reverse complement strand
GCCGCCGTCGAGCAGGTCCAGGGCGGGCACGGCCAGCGGCGTGCCGACCGCGGGCAAGGGCGGCGCGGCCTTCTCGCGGGCGGCGATCTCGGCCGTGGAGGGGGCACTGGCCTGCGCGTGGAGCCATCCCGGCACGGCCAGCGCGCTGGCAAGGGCGACGAAGGTTCGGCGGTCGTCTGGCATCGGGACGCCTCGGGTGAGGTGGAGATGGATTGTGCGCGTGGTACAAACCTTATGTGACATTCACGAAAGCTGACCCCGACCACCTCAAGCGCGCCGTCGCCGAGTTGGGCAGGCGACGGCCGGTCGTGGTCTCGCGGGCGATCTACAACACGCAAGGCATCAAGGTCATCGAAGCCGGACTGGCGGTCGACGAGCGTGTCTACGAGCGACTGATGCAGCACCAGCTGTCCGCACCGCTGGAAGAGTCGGTCGGGACCGAGCCGAGTGTGACCGGGGCAGTGCTGCGGCAGCTTGCCACGGAGCTGATCGCCCGCCAGCCGATCTTCGCCCGAATGACCGCCCAGGCGCCGCTGCGCGACCGGCTCCTCAGGGCGATCGAGAACGTGCCGCTGCCGCGGGCCGTGGCCTTCCAGTTGACGCTGATGCACGAGCTGCAACCGGACCTGTTCCGACGCGCGGTGGCCGGTGCGCTGGTCGCGACCTGGCTTGGTGAACCGGACACGGCGACGCTGCAGGACCTGGCGCAGCTGGCCGCGGCAGCGGTGTTGCGCGACCTGGGCATGCTCCACATCGATCCCGTGCTTCTGCAGCCCCCCGCGCCACTCACAGCCGAACATCGGCGGCAGCTCTACGCGCATCCGCTGCTGAGCGCGATGGTGCTGGAGCGGCACCTGGACTTTTCGCGCCCGGCCATCCGCGCGGTGCTCGAACACCACGAGGCCCTCGACGGATCGGGCTATCCACGGCACCTGACGGGGGAGGCCGTCTCGCCGTGGGGGCGTGCGCTCGGCGCTGCGGAGTTGCTGGCGGCCCAGCACGCCTTGCCGGCCCACCGGCTGGAGACACGCCTGTCCATGCAGCTTCGCGTTGGCCAGCGTCGCCTCGACCCCGCGTTCATCCGCCGCCTGCAGGCCCTCATTCCGCGGGTCGCAGCCATGTCGGAGGCACTGCTCTCGTTGGCCGACGCGGCCGAGCGGCTACGCTCGCTTCAGCGCCTGCTGCGGTCCTGGCCCGACGACGTGGTTGGTACCGCGGCCGGGTTGAGCGCGGCGCGGCGCCAGGCCGTCGCCGACATCGACGCCCATTGCCGGGAGCTGGAGCGCACACTGGCCGACGCCGGCGTCGCGGAGCCGCAGCTGGCCATGCTCGCGCAGGACGAAGGCGACCCCGGTCTGGCCCTCGAGATGTCGATGCTGGCCGAAGAGGCCGCCTGGCACTTGCGCGGCATCGGTCGAATGGCGAGGCGCCGCTGGCGGCTCGCGCCTGGCGAGGCCTTTCCGGCCGCGCTGCAGGCGTGGCTGGACCAGACCGAGGCTGCGCTCGCGCGGCTGCATGGCGGCTAGCCCGACGGCCGGCGGGTGACCTGCTCCTCCGCGCGGATCTCGGCAGCCGACTCTAGGGCGGGGTCATGCCCTGCGGCACACTGCGGCGCAGCCCCCGGCCCGAGCGTTGCGACGCTGCCGAAGACTGTCCGGAGTTGCCGTGTCTTCACCCATTCCCACACTGCCCGCCACCCTGGCCCTGCAGCGCGCGGCCCATCAGGCCGACCCGGTGCCGTCCGAGGCCGACCGGCGCCGTGACCTGCAGGCGCTGCGGGCCCTCGTGAGCGACCATCGCGATGCGATCAGCGAGGCCATCTCGAAGGACTTCGGGTACCGCAGCCGCCACGAGACCCTGCTCACCGACATCGTGCCGGTGCTGCGCGACATCGACCACACCCTGGCGAACCTGCGCCGCTGGATGCGCCCGCGCCGGCGCCCGGTCGACCGCCTGGCCTACGGGCTCGCGACCAATCGCGTGGTCCCGCAGCCGGTCGGGGTGGTGGGCGTGATCGTGCCGTGGAACTTCCCGGTCTTCCTGAGCGTTCCGCCGCTGGCGGCGATCTTTGCCGCCGGCAACCGCGCAATGGTCAAGATGAGCGAGAACTCGAGGCACCTGACGCGCCTGCTCATCGACAGGTCGCGTTCCTACTTCCCGCCCGAGAAGCTGGCGTTCTTCGAGGAGACCGGCGGGGTCGGCATCGAGTTCTCGAAGCTGCCGTTCGACCACCTGCTGTTCACCGGCTCGACCCAGACCGGGCGCAGCGTGATGGCGGCGGCCGCCCCCAACCTGTGCCCCGTGACGCTGGAGCTCGGCGGGCGATCGCCGGCGCTGGTCTGCGACGACTTCGACATCGACCTCGCCGCGCAACGCCTGATGTTCGGCAAGCTGATGAATGCGGGGCAGGCCTGCGTGGCGGTGGATCACGTGTACCTGCCGCGTGCCCAGGTCGAGCGCTTCGTCGAGGCCGCGCGGCGGATCGTGCCGCAACGCTACCCCGCGCTCGACTGCGCGGACTACACCTCGCTGATCGACGACCGCGCCTACCGTCGGCTGACCGACGCGCTCGACGAGGCGGCGGCGAAGGGCGCGACCGTGATCCCGCTGATCCCGCCGCCGCACCGCGACGAGGCCCGCCATCGACTCGCGCCGCACCTGGTGCTCGGCGCGCCGGACGACTGCGCCTTGATGCAGCGCGAGATTTTCGGGCCCATCCTGCCGGTGCTGCTGTACGACGACCTGCAGGAGGTGGTGACACGGATCGTGCAGGGCCCGCGGCCGCTGGCCTTCTATCCCTTCACGCACCAGTCGTCGCGGCTTCGGTTCCTGCTCGACCACGTGATGTCGGGTGGCGTCACGGTGAACGACACCTTCCTCCATGTCGGCCAGTCCGACCTGCCCTTCGGTGGCATCGGGGCGCTTCGAGACCTTCTCGAAGATGCGCGCGGTCCACACCCAGAGCCGGCTCTCGGTCGGGCACCTGATCTACCCGCCGTACGGGCGGGTGGTGGACACGGTGCTCCGGTTCCTCGGCCGCTGAGGCGCCGGAGCCCCGGCCGTCGCGGGGCCGCGCGCCCCGGGGCGCCGCACGGCTGCCGTCGAGCACCGGGCCCAGCCCGGTACAAGGGTCCGGTCAGCTCACCAAGCCCCGTCAGCCCTCGCGGTCCGACGAGCCGGCGCCGCGCGGCTGCAGCAAGGCCTTGAGCTCGGCGATCTCGCCGCGCAGTGCCCGGACCTCGGCGTGCAGGTCGGCCTCGATGTGCTCGCGTGCCTGGTCGACC
>JALOSQ010000323.1 GCA_025458335.1 Ideonella sp. | reverse complement strand
CGAAGGCCGTAGGCGATGCCGATGCCAATGCCGCCGAATCGGGATGGGGGCATCCCGGCGGCCTCGGACACGACCCGGCCGGACACCCCGCCCACGCACCCGCCCGCGACACCGCCGGCGGCGGTTCGGGTGCGATCGAGCAGGTGGGTCATGGGGGGCCCTTCGGGCATAAAGTTGCCGCGGAGGCTATCAGCACCGGCTGCGTTCGGCCATCCGCCACCCGGTTGAGGCGTTGCACTCCGACCACACGTCACGACCGGTAGTCCGCGTTGATCCTCACGTAGTCCGTCGAGATCACGTAGTCCGTCGAGAAGTCGCAGGTCCACACCGTGGTGCTCGCGGCCCCGCGGTGCAGGTGCACCCGCACGGTGATCTCGGCGCGCTTCATCACGCGCGCGCCGTCTTCCTCGCGGTACTCGGGGCGTCGTCCGCCACGGTGGACGACGTGCACCTCGTCGAGCCACAGGTCGATGAGGCCCTGGTCGAGGTCGTCGATGCCGGCGTACCCGACCGCGGCCAGGATGCGGCCGAGGTTGGGGTCGCTCGCAAAGAAGGCCGTCTTGACCAGCGGCGAGTGGGCGATGGCGTAGGCCGCGAGGCGGCACTCGTCCTCGCTGCGGCCGCCGTCGACTTGCACGGTGATGAACTTGGTGGCGCCCTCGCCGTCGCGCACGATGGCCTGCGCGAGCTGCACGGCCACCTCGGTCACCGCCTCGGCCAGCGCGCGGCCGTCGGCGCCGTCGAGCGAATCGATGCGCGGGGCGCCGGCCCCGCCGGTGGCCACCAGCACGAACGAGTCGTTGGTCGAGGTGTCGCCGTCGACCGTGATCCGGTTGAAGCTGGCGTCGGCCGCCTCGCGCGCCAGGCGCTGCAGCACCGCCGGGTCGACGGACGCATCGGTCGCCACGAATCCCAGCATCGTCGCCATGTTCGGCCGGATCATGCCGGCGCCCTTGGAGATGCCGGTCACATGCACCGGCTTGCCGGCGATCACCACGCGCCGCGACGCCGCCTTGGGCACGGTGTCGGTGGTCATGATGCCGGCTGCAGCATCGGCCCAGGCGTGGCCGTCGTGGCGCAGGTCGGCGATGACCGCGGGCAACGCCGCCTCGATGCGGTCGTTCGGCAGCGGCTCCATGATCACGCCGGTCGAGAAGGGCAGCACCTGCTCGGGGGCGAGGTCGAGCCGGCGCGCCAGCGCGATGCAGGTGGAACGCGCCCGCACGAGCCCATCCTCCCCCGTGCCGGCATTGGCGTTGCCGGTGTTGATCAGCAGCGCCCGCACGCCCGCCTCCGCCGGCTTGCCCTGAAGCCACGCGAGGTGCTCACGGCAGACTTGCACCGGGGCCGCACAGAAACGGTTCTTGGTGAACACGCCCGCGGCGAGCGAGCCGGCCGCGAGGTCGAACAGCACCACGTCGCGGCGGTTGGCCTTGCGCACGCCGGCCATCGCCACGCCGATGCGCACGCCGGCCACGGCGTGCAGCTGCGAGGGGTCGACGGCGGGCAGGTTGACAGGCATGGCGGGTCTCCGGATCGAGACCCGCATCTTAGGCGGCGCGCGGTCGTGGACCGCGCACGCGTGGCCGGTGTCGGCAGCGCTGCCCGACCTTGCGCCGTCGCGCTCAGGCCAGCTTGCCGTGGCAGTGCTTGTACTTCTTGCCGCTGCCGCAGGGGCAGGGGTCGTTGCGGCCGACCTTGGGCACCTCGGCCACCACGGTGTCGGGGTCGGTGACCTGCTCGACCGAGCCGTCCTCGGTCGGGGCGGTGTAGGTGACGTTGGAGAACTTCTCGGCCTGCGCCTCGACGGCGGCCGCCGCGGCAACGGCCTCTTCCTGGGTCTGCACGCGCACCCGCATCAACGTGCGGGTGACATCGGTCTTGACCGCGTCGAGCATCTGGCTGAACAGCTCGAAGGCCTCGCGCTTGTACTCCTGCTTGGGGTTCTTCTGCGCATAGCCTCGCAGATGGATGCCTTGGCGCAGGTAGTCGAGGGCGGCCAGATGCTCGCGCCAGTGCGTGTCCATCGACTGCAGCAGCACCGCGCGCAGGAAGGGCTCGAACTGCTCCGCGCCGACCAGCTCGACCTTGGCCGCGAACGACTGGCGCGCCGCGGCCACGACACGCTCGACCACGTCCTCGTCGGTCATCGAGTCGCTCTTCTCGACCTCGGCCGCGAGCGGCACCTCGAGGTGCCAGTCCTCGCGCAGCACGTTCTCGAGGCCGGGCAGGTCCCACTGCTCCTCGACGCTCTCCACCGGCACGTAGGCGCGCACCACGTCGGTCATCGCGCCGTCGCGCAGGTGGTGGATCTGCTCCATCACCGAGCTCGCCTCGAGGATCTCGTTGCGCTGCTGGTAGATGACCTTGCGCTGGTCGTTGGCGACATCGTCGTACTCGAGCAGCTGCTTGCGGATGTCGAAGTTGCGCGCCTCGACCTTGCGCTGCGCGCTCTCGATGCTGCGCGTGACGATGCCGGCCTCGATCGCCTCGCCCTCGGGCATCTTCAGCCGGTCCATGATCGAGCGCACCCGCTCGCCGGCGAAGATCCGCATCAACGCGTCGTCGAGCGACAGGTAGAAGCGCGAGGAGCCCGGATCGCCCTGGCGGCCAGCGCGGCCGCGCAGCTGGTTGTCGATGCGGCGCGACTCGTGCCGCTCGGTGGAGATGATGCGCAGGCCGCCCGCGGCGCGCACCTGGTCGTGCAGGCCCTGCCACTCCGCGCGAAGCTTCTCGGCGCGCGCAAGCTTCTCGGCCTCGGGCAGGGACTCGTCGGCCTCGATGAACTGGATCTGCTTCTCGACGTTGCCGCCGAGCACGATGTCGGTGCCGCGGCCGGCCATGTTGGTGGCGATGGTGATCACGCCCGGGCGCCCGGCCTGGGCGACGATCTCGGCTTCCTTGGCGTGCTGCTTGGCGTTGAGCACCTGGTGATCGAGCTTCTCCTGGGTGAGCAGCTGCGACACCAGCTCGGAGTTCTCGATCGAGGTCGTGCCGACCAGCACGGGCTGGCCGCGCTCGTGGCAGTCGCGGATGTCGGCGATCACCGCCTTGTACTTCTCGGGCGCGGTCTTGTAGACGAGGTCGAGCTCGTCCTTGCGGACCAGCGGCCGGTTCGGCGGGACCACGACGGTCTCGAGGCCGTAGATCTCCTGGAACTCGTAGGCCTCGGTGTCGGCGGTGCCGGTCATGCCGGCGAGCTTGCCGTACATGCGGAAGTAGTTCTGGAAGGTGATCGACGCGAGCGTCTGGTTCTCGCTCTGGATCGGCACGCCCTCCTTGGCCTCGACGGCCTGGTGCAGGCCGTCCGACCAGCGCCGCCCTGCCATCAGGCGGCCGGTGAACTC
>JALOSQ010000322.1 GCA_025458335.1 Ideonella sp. | reverse complement strand
GGCGTTCCCCGCCGGGTCGGCGGCCCAGGTCGACGCGTTCCATGCGGCCGCGATCGCCCGTGGGGCCTTCGACGAAGGCGCTCCGGGCCCCAGACCCTCCTACGGCCCGACCTGGTACTCGGCCTACCTGCGCGACCCGACCGGCAACAAGATCGCCGCGGTCTTCAACGGCTGAACGCTTCCGCCGCCCTCATGCCAGCAACATCCCCCGCCGCTCGATGAAGGCGATCACCTCGTCGAGTCCACGCCGCGTGCACAGGTCGGTCATCACCCAGGGGCGGCGCGTGGCATCGGGGCGCATGCGCCTCGTGTCGGCCTCCATCACCGCCAGGTCGGCGCCCACGTAGGGCGCCAGGTCGGTCTTGTTGATCACCTCGTGTCGGCCTCCATCACCGCCAGGTCGGCGCCCACGTAGGGCGCCAGGTCGGTCTTGTTGATCACCAGCAGGTCGCTCTTCGTGATGCCTGGGCCGCCCTTGCGCGGGATCTTCTCGCCGCCAGCCACGTCGATCACGTAGATCGTCAGGTCGGAGAGTTCGGGGCTGAAGGTGGCGGCCAGGTTGTCGCCGCCCGACTCGATGAAGACGATGTCGGCCTCGGGGAACCTGGCCAGCATGCGGTCGACCGCCTCGAGGTTGATCGAGGCGTCCTCGCGGATCGCGGTGTGCGGGCAACCGCCGGTCTCGACGCCCATGATGCGGTCGGCCTCGAGCGCGCCGGCCACGGTGAGCAGGCGCTGGTCTTCCTTGGTGTAGATGTCGTTGGTCACCACCACCAGGTCCCAGCGCTCGCGCATCGCCTTGCACAGCATCTCGACCAGCGTCGTCTTGCCCGAGCCCACTGGCCCGCCCACGCCCACGCGCAGCGGCGGCAGCTTCTTGGTACGGCCGGGCACGCGGTGCAAGGCAGCGGCGCCAGCGGGGTTGACGATCGGGGCGGGCGCAGAAGCGGTCATGAGCGGAACAACCTCGAGTACTGGGATTCGTGGCGTGACGACAGGATCGCGAGGCCCGGCGCGAACGCCTGCCAGTCGTCGCGCGGGCGCACGAGCGCGGACTCCACCGCCGTGGGCATCGCATTCACGAGCCGTGCCAGGATGCGTTGCGCCGCTGTCTGGCCGAGCGGTACCGGGGCGCGAACGCGCCGAGCATGGCGATGCGCGGGTCGCCAGCGTGCTCGCCCTGGCGCAGCCACTCGGCGAGCGACCGGCCCATCTGCTCGGACTGCAGCCGCAGCTCGGCCGTCTCGCGGGTGATGCGGACCCAGTCGTTCAGGGCCACCGCAGTCTCGGCCGGGAACGCGGCGTCGGAATCGGCCGGGGCAGGCGCGCCGACGGACGCCGCCGGTGCCGACCAGGCCTGCACCGCGGCGGCGAGCACCGGCAGGTCGGCCCGGGCGAGCACCAGCTCGAGCTGGTCCGCCAGCCAGTCGGCTGCCGAGGCCTCGTCGCGCACCAGGCCGGCATCGACCGCGGCCTCCAGCCCCTCGGAGTAGCCGAACCCGCCCACCGGCAGGGCCGGCGAGGCGAGCCACATGAGGCGCAGCAGGGTGGCCGGCGGGCTCATCCGACGCGGCCGGGACCCGCCTGGGGGGTATGGGGATGGCCGTGGTCATGGCCATGATCGTGTCCGCAGCCCGGACCGTGAACGTGCGGCACCGGCGTGGGCGCGCGGCCACGGCCGACCGCGGCCAGCGGCACGGCGGCGACGGCGGCCGGCGCGTGGTCGTGGCCGTGTGCGTGGTCGTGTGCGTGGTGATGTCCGCCGTGGTGGGCATGCCCATGGTCATGCCCGGTCGCTGCATACGCCCCGCCCTCGGGCTCGAAGGCCGCGTCCATCGGCGTCACGATCAGGTGCATGCGGTCGAGCATCTCGGCCAGCACCGGGTCGGGCTCGATCTGCAGGTGGTCGGGTGCCAGCTCGATGGACACGTGGCGGTTGCCCAGGTGGTAGGCCGCGCGCAGCAGGTCGAACGGCGAGCCGTGCGCCGCACACGGCGTGATGCGCAACACCGGCTGCGGCGCAGCCTCCACGCGCACGCCGCGCACCACGTGGCCGCGCGGCAGGAACACGCCGAGCGTGCGTCCCTGCGAATCGGTCGCGTCGAAACGGCTCTTCTGCCGCGTGTCCCAGTCGAGGGCCACGGTGGCGGCGCGACGCAGCAGCACCGGGGCGAGGCCGCGGCCTCGGGCGATCAGCTTGTTGACGGTCAGCATGGCAGCAGCGGTGGAAGGGGCGGGGGCCACGCCACGGCGGCATGCCCGGGCGCCGCGCAGTGGTGCGCTGTATTGTGGACGCAGGGCCCGCGCCCGCTCCGCCCGGGGTCGGGCACCGGGCGGGCCGCGGTGCGCACGACCTGCGCGGGCGCGCGTCCAGCCCGGCCCTCAGGGCCGCGCCAACTGCGTCCAGCCCATCCGACAGGCTCACCTCGATCACGCCGCCAGCGGGAAGGCCTTGCAGCGACAGGGCCGGCACCTGCAGTTCGCCGCCCGTTGCATCGACGGCCAGGACCCGCCGCTGGCCGCCGACGCGCACGGCCACGCTGGCCCACGGCGTTGCGCTGGCATTCCACGTCAGGCGCCAGCCACCGGCCTGGCGTTCGGCGGCCGCCCAGGGTCCGGGCGCGGACCCGGCGACCGTGGGGGCTGCGCCCTCGCCGCCGGCGGTGCCCTCGCGGTCGGCGCCGCCCGCGCCGAGGGCCCGTGCCCGGTCACCCGGGCCGAGCGACGCCAGCACCGCGCCACGAGGCGCAATCACCTCGACGCTCGCCAGCGGCCCTGGCGAGGGCACCTGCACCCGAACGTGCCACTCGCCCGGCAGGTGGTCCACCTCGAGCGGCTCGAAGGCGTGCTCCACCACCGTGCCGTCGCGTGTGGTCAGGCGCAGCAGATGCGATCCGCCGGGCGCGGTCGCCACCGCTCCACGCACCGCGCGCACCGGGGCGAGCTGGCCGCTGCCGCGGGTCACGAAGCCGCTGACCTGCAGCATCTCGCCCCCCTGCACCGCGAACGCCGCGCCGGGCAGCCGCTCCAGGAAGGCCTGCACCCCCGCCGCGTTGTACAGCGGGTTGGGGCCGAGCGCGCCGCCCGCATACGGGTACGACGGATCGGTGCCGGTGGCGCCGCCGCAGGGCGCGTGCCGGCGGCTGAAGTTGTGGCCGAGCTCGTGGATCATGGTGCGGCGCCAGCTGGTGCGCGTGGCGTCCCAGCCCAGCGAGCTGAGTGCGGGCCACGCGGAACCGATCGTGTTGACGTAGCCGATGCCGGCAATGCCACTCGACACCATCGGGCGCACCATGCCGTAGTAGAGGCGCCCGGGCGCCTCGGCATCGCGCAGGCTCTCGAGCTCCGACAGCGCGGCCGACCAGTGCGCCGAAGTGCTCACCCCGCCGGTGACCGAGGTGAGCACGTGCGCCGCGCGCTGCGTCACCACCAGGCGTTCGGCCGGCACCGGCAGACGGCGCAGCAGTTCGTTGCGCACGTCCTCGAGCGCAGGCATCGTCGGGACGTTCGAGCCCGATACCAGGGGCACCATCACCACCTCCAGCAGCGGCGCGGGGCCCACGGCCGTCGATAGGCAGCTCGATGTCGAAGGACTGCGCGTCGTCGGCTCGCATGGCGGCCGGCACCGGGTCGCCGGTGGCCAGCACCGGCAGCACCGACGGGCCCGGCAGCACGAGCGTGCCGAGCATGACGCCTCCCCGGCTGGCGATCAGCCGCACCTCGGGCGCGGGCGTGCCGGCCAGCGACGCGACCGCGAACACCCGCACCCAGGTCTCGCGACCCGCCACCAGGCGCAGCAGCGGATCGCCCGGCTGCTGGGAGAGCAACTGGGCCAGCTCGAGCGCCGCCGCGCGCACCGTGCAGCCGGCGCCCACCGCCACGGTGCCCGCCGCACCGAGCGCAGCGTGATGGGCGCGCAGGTGGTGCCCGCCGGCGGCAGGAAGCTGATCGCCGTGGCCGACTGCGCGGTGACGACCGCATCGACCGCCCCCGCCGCCACGCCGGTGACCGCCTGCAGCCCGCTGCCGGTCACCGTGACGGGCTGGCCGATGGCCACCGTGTAGGTGGCCGGCGTGACCACGATCGGCTCGGCCACGGTGAGGGCCTGCGCCGACGTCACCTGCTCGCCCGTCGAAGTGACCAGCACCACCGGGCCGCTGGCGGCCAGCGCCGGCACCGTCACCGCGATCGCGGTGCTGCCGGTGCGCCCGCCCACCGGTGCGCTGGCGCCTCCGGCGAAGGTGACGGTGACGACCCGGTCGAGCCCCTGGCCCGTGACGGTGAGCGTCTGCCCGCGCAGGATCGTGGTGGGCGACAGCGCCTGCACCGCGAGCGCCGCCTGCACCGTCACGGAGGTGGCCACGCTGCGCACGACGCTGGCCGTGTCGACCAGCTCGAGCGTGGCCGCGCCCAGCGGCATGCCGACCGGCACGTCGAGCACGAGGCTGTTGGCCGTGGCCTGCACGATGACCAGCGCCACCCCGCCCAGCCGCGCCTGCACCACCGCGTCGAGCGCGGTGCCGGCCAGCGTGAGCCGCCCGCCGGCCGTGACCAGCGTGGGCGTGATGCTGGCCACGCTCACGGTCGGCCCGGCCGCCGGGCTGACGACGAAGTCCGACGCCGAGCTCGCCACCCGCGAGCCTGAACCGACGGTGATCGGCCCGCCGGCTGATCCCGCCGGAATGGTGACGCGCAGCGTCGTGGCGCTCACCGACTCGAAGACCGCCGCCAGCGTGCCCACCCGCGCCTCGGTGACCGCATCGAGCCCCGTGCCGGTAAGCGTGACGACCGTGCCCGCGGGTCCGCCGGCCGGGCTCATCGCGGTGATGGCAAGAGGCGCTGTGGCCGGGGAGCCGGCGGTGGGCGCAGCCGCGCCCGCGGCGGGCGCGGCACCCCCCCCACCCCCGCAAGCGCTCAGCGCCAGTGCAGCTGCGAGGGCCCAGGCGGCGAGGGCCCAGGACCGGCGAGACGGGGGGATCGGGCGGGCGGCGCGCAGGGGCATCAGCGCGACATCGGCGGGGCACCGCTTCGGCTGGAGACCGCAGGCGCCCGCCAGGCGTCGGCGCCGCGACCCTGTGCGAAATCGGTCACGGGTGCGCCGGGAGGGCGCCAACGACCTTGGCGAGGTTGATGACGACACGGAGAATCGCGCTCGTCATCGACAACCGACGCCCGACGCGGTGGGTTCCACCCGACGTCCGGCGGTGAAAGCCCCGACCGTGTCCCCTGCCCCGCCAAAGCTGCAGATGCGCTGCGAGTTGCCCGTCTCCGCGGGACCGGTGCCGGTGGGCATTCGCCCGATGCGGCGCGACGACCTCGACGCCCTCGGCACTCTTTTCTACACCGCCTACCGCGGCACCGTCGATGACGAGGGCGAGTCGCCGGAGGAGGCACGCGGGGTGGTGCAGGCCGCCTTCGACGGCGAGTTCGGCCCTTTCGTGCCCGATGCGTCCATGGTGGTCGAGTCCGGTGGCGCACTGCTGTCGGCCGCGTTCGTCACCGAGTGGCAGGGCCTGCCGCTGCTGGCCTTCACGGTCACCCGGCCCGAGTCCAAGGGCCAGGGGCACGCCCGCCGCTGCACCGCGGCGTCGATGCAGGCGCTCGCCGCAGCCGGGCACCGCGAACTGCGCCTGTTCGTGACCGAGACGAACGTGCCGGCCCGGGTGGTGTACGAGCGGCTGGGCTTCGTCCTGGTGAACGACGCTTGAGCGGTTCCCGTGGCGGTCGGCGCGCCTGCGCGTCGCCACGTGGCTTTCTCGCAGGGCCGGCCACCGGCCGAGCGCCGTGAACGCATGAACGCCCGGACTGCCCTCGTCCTCCACGCGCACCGCAGCGAGTACCCGCGCCCGATCACCTTCGACGCCGGCGCACCGCTCACGGTGGGCCAGCGGTACGAGGGGCCCGAAGGCTGGGAGGACTGGTGGTGGTGCGAGACGCCCGGCCAGGACGGCGGGTGGGTGCCGGCCCAGGTGATCGAGGTCGTCGATGGCGCCAAGGCCCGTGCCCGCGAGGCCTACACCGCGCGCGAACTCGACGCAGACCCGGGTGAGACGGTGCTCGTCACGCGGACGCTCAACAGCTGGGCCTGGTGCGAGAAGCCCTCAACCGGCGAGTCTGGCTGGGTGCCGGTCGCCTGCTTGCAGTGGCTGGAGGGGTGAGGCGCCCTGCGCCGGCACGCCGATCTGGTGCTGACGCAGGCCCGGCCCGACGAGGCGCTCGCCACGCCAGTGGACGCCGGGAATGCCGAGGGCACCCCTGGCGCGAAAGCCTAAAGGCGTCAGAACAGGAAGTACCGCTGCGCCATCGGCAGCTCGGTCGCCGGCTCGCAGGTCAGCAGAACGCCGTCCGCCCGCACCTCGTAGGTCTGCGCGTCGATCTCCATCTTGGGCAGGTAGGCGTTGTGGACCATGTCGGTCTTGCGCACGGTGCGGCAGCCGCGCACCACGCTCACGTGCTTGCGCAGGCCCAGGCGGTCGTGCACGCCGGCCTGCTCGGCGGCCTGGCTGACAAAGGTGATCGACCCGCGCGACAGCGCGCCGCCAAAGCTGCCGAACATCGGCCGCTGGTGCACCGGCTGCGGCGTGGGGATGCTGGCGTTGGGGTCGCCCATCGCGGCCAGCGCGATGAAGCCGCCCTTCAACACCAGCGCCGGCGTGACGCCGAAGAAGGCGGGCTTCCACAGCACCAGGTCGGCCCACTTGCCCACCTCGACCGAGCCCACCTCGTGGGCGATGCCGTGGGTGAGCGCGGGGTTGATGGCCAGCTTGGCCACGTAGCGCTTGACCCGCGCGTTGTCGTGGCGCGCGGTGTCGCCGGGCAGCGCACCGCGTTGGGCCTTCATCTTGTGGGCGGTCTGCCAGCAGCGGATCACCACCTCGCCGACGCGGCCCATGGCCTGGCTGTCGGAGCTGAACATGCTGATGGCGCCCAGGTCGTGCAGGATGTCC
>JALOSQ010000321.1 GCA_025458335.1 Ideonella sp. | reverse complement strand
GCCATGCCGCAGCGCGTTGTGGATGGCTTCCTGGACGATGCGGAAGAGGTGGTGGGCGGCGTGGCCCGACTCGGCCTCGAAGTCCTCGGCGGTCACCTGCACCGAGATGCCGTACAGCTGCTCGACGTCGCGGGCCAGCGCGCCCAGGGCCTGGGGGAGCGATTCCCGCTCGAGGCTGACGGGCCACAGTCCGCGGGACAGCGCCCGGACGCGGCCGACGCAGTCGCGCAGCAGGCGCGCCAGCCAGTCGGCTTCGCTGGCCGCCTCATGCTGGCCGGATTCCAGTCGCGAGGCCAGCGACTTGGCCGTGAAGGCCAGTCCCGAAAGGTGTTGCCCGAGCCCATCGTGCAGTTCGAGGCTGATGCGGCGCTGCTCGGTCTCGGTGACGTTGATGAGTTGCCGTTCGAGCTGACGGCGACGGCGGGTCTCGACCTGAAGCCTCGCCTGCAGGTCGAGCAGGCGCTGCTCGGGGCGGCGCCCATCCTCGGCCGGCGCGGGCTCGAGGCGCCAGACACCGGCCGGGCCCTCGTGGCACACCAGCGCGCCCACCGACGCCGACAGCATCGCGGTCGCTCGTGGCACCGGCATGCCCGGAGCCACGCCGAGCTGTTCGGCGGCCCGGCTTGCACGATGCACCGCCCCCTGGTCGTCGGTCTCGAACCAGGGCCAGTCGGAGGACTCTTCGTCGGTGGGCGTCGTCATTCGGCAAGGGCGGGAGCGCGCCGGCAGAGGAGGAGGCCACGAAGGAGGCGATGGCAGGGAGAGGCCATGCCGGGACTCTAGCCCCACCGTCGCCCCCCGAAGCCCGGAAATGCGCAGGTCTAGGGACACCCCCAGTGCCTTCGGTGCTCTACTCACGTCACCCCCGACACGCCCCAGGTTTCAGCGCTTGACTGCTCCGCCACCGCCCGAAACCCCGGCCACGAATTCACCGTTTGCCGCCCCCGCCGGCCGGGCCGATGACCCCCCATCGGTCCGGCCGGACGGGACCGCGGCAACCCCCGGCGCCGTCGCCCCCCTGGACGTGCTGTACGTCGAGGACAACGTCATCAATGCCGTGCTGCTCCAGGAGATGAGCGTGCGGCGTCCGGACATCGCGCTGCGCATCGCTTTCAGCGGCGCCGAAGCGGAACAGCGGATGATCGAACGCCCCGCCCGGCTCGTGCTGGTGGACATGAACCTCGGCGACTGCCATGGCACCGAACTGCTGGGCCGTCTGCGCCGCCTGGCGGCACCGGGTGGCACACGTTTCCTGGCCCTGTCGGCCGACGCGATGCCCGAGCAGGTGCGCCACGCGCTGTCCTTCGGCTTCGACGGCTACCTCACCAAGCCCCTGCGGCTGCGCGAGCTGTACGCCGTGTACGACGAGGCGCTGAAGTCACCGCCCACCGCGCCGGGCGTCGCCTGAGGGCGCCGCGGCCCCCCATTGCACCCGACCTTCCCCATGGCCTTCGCCACCCCCCGCCCCGCCCCGACCCCGCGCGACCCCGCCGATCCGGCCCCGGTGCCGGCGCTGCTGTCGCGCCAGGCCTTCGACCGGGTGCGCGCCTTCTTCCAGCAGGCTTCAGGCATCGCACTGGCCGACAACAAGTACAGCCTGGTGGCCAACCGCCTGATGCGCCTGGCCAGCGACGTCGGCTCGCCGCACCTCGACGCCTACGTCGCCCACGTGCTGGGCCCCGCGGCCACGCCCGACGAGCAGGCGAGGCTGGTCGATCGCCTCACGATCAACGAGACCTACTTCTTCCGCGAGTCGGCCCACTTCGACCACCTGGCGGCACTGGCCCGTCAGCGCCGCGAACGGTCGCCGGGCCGTGAGTTCCTGGTGTGGAGCGCCGCGGCGTCCTCGGGCGAAGAGGCCTTCACCGCCGCGATGGTGCTGCAGGAGGTCCTGGGAGCCGCCCCGTGGCGTGTCATCGGCACCGACCTGTCCGGCGAGATGGTGGACGTGGCGCGCGCCGGCCTGTATCCGCTGGAGCGCGGTCGCCACATCCCGCCGGCCCTGTTGCAGCGCCACTGCCTCAAGGGCGTCGGCAGCTACGCCGGGCAGTTCCTGGTGTCGCGCGAACTGCGCAGCCGCGTCAGCTTCCTGCAGGGCAACCTGCTGGGGGTGCTGCCCGAGCTGCCGCGCTTCGACGTGATCTTCCTGCGCAACGTGCTCATCTACTTCGACGCCGATCCCAAGCGGCAGATCGTGATGCGGGTGCTGCAGCAACTCGCCGAAGGCGGCCTGCTCTACACCGGGCACGCCGAGAACCTGTCGGGCCTGGACCTGCCGCTGCAGCTCGTGCAGACGGCGATCTACTCACCCCGTCGCCCCGGGGCCGGCCCGACGGCTGCGCAGGCGCCCCTGCCGGACCGCTGACCGGAACCCCAGGCGGCCGCGGCGTCGCGCGCCGGGACGGGGCCGCCCCGTCGAGACAGCGGCCTGCCCCCCCCCCGCCTCAGTCGTCGTCGGGCAGGTTGGGCAGTTCGGGCTCGTCGCGCAACGGGGCGTTGTCCAGCCGGCGGGTCTCGCGCTCCAGCAGCAGGACGCGCAGCGAAGCCAGCTTGGCGCGCCGCGTGGCGTCGCCCGGGAACACCGCGTCCACCAACGCGACGTAGTTCGCGCCGTAACGCTCGAGCGCATCGGCCAGCGCCGCGCAGGGCACCGTCAGGCGGGGCGTGTCGGCGTAGTCGATGTGGACGTTGTCCGCCTCGGGGGTGAAGGTCACCGCCGAGGGGTCGGTGAACAGCGGCACCGTCACCGGCTTGCCCTGCTCCAGCGCCGGGAGGCCCCGCAGGCACAGGCGCGGCACCAACTGTTCCAGGTCATCGCGCAACACCAGGGGCGGTTGCCCCTCGGCGCTCAGCGCCAACTCGCCGCCCAGGTAGGCCAGTGCTTTCAGCATCGCCCGCAGCGTGTCGGGCAAGCCGGCACGCAGCAGCGCCTCGTCGACCTCCAGCGGGGGTTCCAGCGACACACGCAGGTGAATGTTCATGAATGCTCCAGGACACCGTCAGCCGATCATGGCGTCGCGCAGGGTCGTCATGTCGAACTCCGAAAACGCCTTCAGGGGTGGGTCGCCCGTGGACTGGACGGG
>JALOSQ010000320.1 GCA_025458335.1 Ideonella sp. | reverse complement strand
CGTTCGTCGAGATCGAGCCGGGCATCGAAGGCCTGGTGCACGTCTCGGAGATGGACTGGACCAACAAGAACGTGGCCCCGAGCAAGGTCGTGACGCTCGGCGAAGAGGTCGAGGTGATGGTCCTCGAGATCGACGAGGACAAGCGCCGCATCAGCCTGGGCATGAAGCAGTGCAAGGCCAACCCGTGGGAGGAGTTCGCCTCCTCGGTGCAGCGCGGCGACCGCGTCAAGGGCCCCGTCAAGTCGATCACCGACTTCGGCGTGTTCGTCGGCCTGGCGGCCGGCATCGACGGCCTCGTGCACCTGTCGGACCTGTCCTGGAGCGAGCCGGGCGAGAGCGCGGTGCGCAACTACAAGAAGGGGCAGGAGGTCGAGGCGATCGTGCTGGCCATCGACGTCGAGCGCGAGCGCATCAGCCTGGGCATCAAGCAGCTCGACTCGGATCCCTTCACCAGCTTCACCTCGGTCAACGACCGCGGCGCGGTGGTGGCAGGCAAGGTCAAGACCGTCGATGCCCGCGGGGCGGAGATCCAGCTGAACCCGGACGTGACCGGCTACCTGCGCGCCAGCGAGATCTCTCGCGACCGCGTGGAAGACGCGCGCAACGTCCTGAAGGAAGGCGACGAGGTCTCGGCCATGATCATCAACGTCGACCGCAAGACGCGCTCGATCCAGTTGTCGATCAAGGCGAAGGACAGCGCCGACCAGCAGGAGGCGATGCAGCGCCTCGCGCAGAGCAACGAGCGCGAGAACGCCGGCACGACCAGCCTGGGCGCACTGCTGCGGGCGAAGCTCGACACGCAGAACAGCGGCAACAACTGACGTCGCCCCGAGGGTTGCCACTCCGGCGGCCCTCGGGCGCGCGCCTCCAGGCCCTGCGATGACCCGTTCCGACCTCGTGGCCCGGCTGGCCGAGCGATTCGGCCAGGCCCGGCTGGCCGAGCGATTCGGCCAGCTCACCCAGCGCGACACCGAGTTCGCCGTCAAGGCGATCCTCGACGCGATGTCCGAGGCCCTGGCCAAGGGACACCGCATCGAGATCCGCGGCTTCGGCAGCTTCTCGGTCAATCGGCGCCCGCCTCGGGTGGGTCGCAACCCGCGCTCGGGCGAGCAGGTGGTGATCCCGCAGAAGCTGGTGCCGCACTTCAAGCCGGGCAAGGCGCTGCGCGAGGCGGTCGACCAGAACATGCCGGTCGAGGCGGCCGACGGATCCCCGTCGGCGACCCGCGCGGCGCCCTGAACGTCCGACGGCCCCGCGTGTGCGGCCCGTGGCCGCCCGCGACCTGGCCGTCCCTAGAATCGGGCGCACGCCGATGCGCATCCTCCTGTGGGCCCTGCGGGCCTTCCTCTTCTTCTTCCTTTTCGCGTTCGCGCTGAACAACCAGCACGAAGCCGTGCTCAAGGGCTTCTTCGGCACCGAGTGGCGAACGCCCATGGTGGTCGTGGTGCTGGTGAGCTTCGCCGCAGGCGCCGTGCTGACCCTGGCGGTGCTCGCCCCGCGGCTGTGGCGGCCCGCGTCATCGGCCCGGCGTCCCGCAGCAGCCGAGCCGGCACCTCCCGCATCGCCCCGCGCGTCCGGCGGACTGCCTGACGACAGCGGGCTCGCGACGATCGATCATCCCCCCCGCGATGGAGTCTGACTCGCTTGCCCTGTGGCTGCTGCTGGCGGTGCCGGTGGCATTCGCCTTCGGATGGCTCGGCTCGCGACTCGACCTGCGGCAGGGCCGCCGCGACCTGCGCGACACGCCACGGGCCTACTTCAAGGGGCTGAACCTGCTGCTCAACGAGCAGCACGACAAGGCCATCGACGTGTTCATCGAGGCCGTCCAGCAGGACCCGGACACCTCGGACCTGCACTTCGCCCTCGGCAACCTGTTCCGCCGCCGCGGCGAGTACGAGCGGGCGGTGCGCGTGCACCAGCACCTGCTGGCCCGCGCCGACCTGCCTCGGGCCGAGCGTGAACGGGCCCAGCACGCGCTGGCCGAGGACTTCATGAAGGCCGGCCTGTTCGACCGCGCCGAGGAGGCCTACCGGGCGCTGTCTGGCACCCCCTTCGAGACCGAGGCTCGGCTCGCCCTGTTGGCGCTGTACGAGCGGTCACGGCAATGGCACGAGGCTGTCGAGACGGCGCGGCGCCTCGAGCAGAGCGCCTTCGGCTCGTTCGCCTCGCGCATCGCGCACTACTGGTGCGAGCTCGCGCTGGAGGCCGATGCGCGCGCCCAGCCGTCGGAGGCCGAGGCCGCGCTGGAGCAGGCCCGCCGGGCGGCCCCGCAGGCTGCGCGCCCCCTTGCGCAGGCCGGCGAGCGGGCGGCCGCCCGCGGGGATCACCGGGCAGCGCTGGCCGCGTGGACCGAACTGCTGGCGCTCGACCCGGGGGCCTTCAGCCTGGTGGCCAACGCCTTCGTCGACAGCGCCCTCGCCACGGGCGAGCGTGCGGCCGCCCAGCAGCAGCTGGCCGAGGCCAGTCGCCGCGCGCCCTCGCTGGCGCTGGTCGACGCGCTGGGCAGGCTCGACACCGACCCCACGGCCACCCGGCTGCGGCTGCTCGAGCACCTGCGCCGGCAGCCAGGCCTGTCGGTCGCGATCGCCGTGCTGCAATCGCGACGGGATCCATCGCCGGATGCCGACGAACGCGCCGCCCTCGAGGCGTTGCATCGAGCCGCCGCCCCGATGCGGCGTTTCCGCTGCGCGGCCTGCGGGTTCGAGGCGAATCAGCACTTCTGGCAGTGCCCGGCCTGCCTGGGCTGGGACACCTTCCCGACGCGCCGCCTGGAGGAGACATGAGCGCCACCGTTCCACCGCGCGACCGCCTGCACCGCGCCCGCGTGCTCATCGTCGGCGACGCCATGCTCGACCGCTACTGGTTCGGCGCCGTGGACCGCATCTCGCCCGAGGCGCCCGTGCCGGTGGTGCGCATCGAGCGCGAGGAGGAACGGCTCGGCGGCGCCGCCAACGTCGCGATGAACGTCAAGGCCCTGGGCGCCCAGGCGACTTTGCTGACGGTGGTCGGGGAGGACGAGCCGGCGCGCACGCTGCGCCGCCTGCTCCATGGGCACGGCATCGCCACCCTGCTCGGCACCGACCCCAACCTCTACACCATCGTCAAGCTGCGCGTGATCGGCCGGGCCCAGCAGCTCATCCGAGTCGACTTCGAGAATCAGCCCGACCACGAGGTGCTCGCCGCGATGCTCGAGGACTACGAGCGGGTGCTGCCCGATCACGATGCCGTGCTGTTCTCTGACTATGGCAAGGGCGGGCTGGAGCACATCCCGCGCATGATCGACCTGGCCCGGCGCGCCGGCAAGCCGGTGCTGGTCGACCCGAAGGGCAGCGACTACAGCCGCTACGCCGGCAGCACGGTGATCACGCCGAACCGCGCGGAGCTCGCGCAGGTGATCGGTCGATGGCCGAGCGAGGCCCAGCTTCACGAGCGGGCCCAGCGCCTTCGTGCGGAGCACCGGCTCGACGGGCTGCTGCTCACACGCAGCGAGGAAGGCATGTCGCTGTTCGATGCGGCCGGACACGCGCAGGTGCCGGCCAACGCCCGCGAGGTGTTCGACGTCACCGGCGCGGGCGACACGGTGATCGCAACGATGGCGGTGATGCTCGCCTGCGGCCTCGGGCTGCGCGAGGCCATGCCGATCGCCAACCGCGCCGGCGGCATCGTGGTCGGCAAGTTCGGCACGGCCACTGTCAGCTACGACGAGCTGGTCGCCTGAGGAGGACACAGATGCGAGTGGTGGTCACCGGCGCGGCCGGCTTCATCGGCAGCAACCTGGTGCTCGGGCTGAACGCCATGGGCATCGACGACATCATCGCCGTCGACGATCTGACCGACGGACCCAAATACCGCAACCTCCTCGGCGCGCGGTTCGCGGACTACTTCGACAACGCCGCCGGCCGGCTCGGGCGCGTCGACGCGGTCCTGCACCAGGGCGCCTGCTCCGACACGATGGAGCACGACGGCAAGTTCATGCTCGAGACGAACTACCGCTGCTCGAAAACCCTGCTCGACGCCTGCATGGCACAGGGCACGCAGTTCCTCTACGCCAGCTCGGCCGCGACGTACGGCGGCAGCGACACCTTCCGCGAGGAGCCCCGCTGGGAGCAGCCGCTGAACGTCTACGGCTACTCCAAGCTGCTGTTCGACAACGTCGTGCGCCGCATGATCGAGAGCGCGCCGGCGCAGGTCGCGGGCTTCCGCTACTTCAACGTGTATGGCCCGAGAGAGCAGCACAAAGGTCGCATGGCCTCGGTCGCGTTCCATCACTTCCACCAGTTCCGCGACACCGGCAAGGTCCGGCTGTTCGGCGAGTACGGCGGCTACGGGCCCGGAGAGCAGAACCGGGACTTCGTCTACGTCGACGACGTCGTCGCGGCCAACCTCTGGTTCCTGCAGCGGCCCGAGCGGCGCGGCATCTTCAACCTTGGAACGGGACGGGCACAGCCCTTCAACGATGTCGCGGTGGCGGTCGTGAACACGTCTCGCGCGCTG
>JALOSQ010000049.1 GCA_025458335.1 Ideonella sp. | reverse complement strand
TCAACGCCTCCCGTAGGTGTCCTCGAAGCGGACGATGTCGTCCTCGCCCAGGTAGCTGCCCGACTGCACCTCGATGATCTCGAGCGGCAGCTTGCCGGGGTTGGCCAGGCGGTGCGTCTCGCCCAGCGGGATGTAGGTGCTCTGGTTCTCCGACAGCAGGATCTTGCGGTCGCCGCAGGTGACCTCGGCCGTGCCGCTCACCACGATCCAGTGCTCGGCGCGGTGGTGGTGCATCTGCAGGCTCAAGGAGGCGCCCGGCTTGACCATGATGCGCTTGACCTGGAAGCGCGGACCCGCGTCGATGCTGTCGTACCAGCCCCAGGGACGATGCACCTTGCGGTGCAGGGCGTGCTCGCCGCGCTTCTCGCGGTCGAGCGTGGTGACGATCTTCTTGACATCCTGGCTGCGCGAGCGGTCGGCCACCAGCACCGCGTCGGGCGTCTCGACCACGACCACGTCCTCCAGCCCGACCGCGGCCACGAGGCGGCTGGTGGCCTGCACCATGGTGTTGCGGCTGTCGGACAGCACCGCGTCGCCGATGCTCGAGTTGCCGGCCTCGTCCTTCGGCAGCACCTGCCAGACGGCATCCCAGGCGCCCAGGTCGTTCCAGCCGGCGTCCAGGGGGATCACGCGAATGTCGAAACGGCTGCCCGGGCACCGCTCCATCACCGCATAGTCCACCGACTCCGACGGCACCTCGAGGAAGCGCGCCTTGTCCGGCCGCACGAAGCTCGCGTCCACCTGGGCAGCGGCGAAGGCGCGCTCGGTCGCTTCGAGGATATCGGCGCGGAACTCGCGCAGCGCCGCCAGCCAGACCGAGGCCTTGAGCACGAACATGCCGCTGTTCCAGGTGTAGCCGCCCGCCTCCAGGTAGCGCCCCGCGGTGGCGGCGTCGGGCTTCTCGACGAACTCGGCGACGCGCGCCTCGCCGCCGTCCGGAGCGCCGGTGCTGCGGATGTATCCGTAACCCGTCTCGGGCCGATCGGGCGGGATGCCCAGGATCGCGATCCCGCCGCCGGCGGCGACCGCCACGGCCCGGTGCATCGACGCACCGAAGGCGGGCTCGTCGGTGATCGTCTGGTCGGCAGGCGTGACCACCAACACCGGATCGTCACCCCCGGCGCGGGCCTGCAGGGCCGCCAACGTCAGGGCAGGCGCCGTGTTGCGACCGGCCGGCTCCAGCAGCACGGTGGCTGCCCGGCCCGACAGAGTGCCGGCAAGCTCGCGCAGCTGGTCGAGCACGAGAAAGCGGTGCTCCTCGTTGCCGACCACCAGCATCGCGCCGACCCGCGACGACGCTCCGTCGAGCGAGAGCAGCCGCGCCACCGCCTGCTGGAAGAGCGTGTGCGGCCCCGTCAGCGCCAGGAACTGCTTGGGATAGCCGGCCCGCGACAGCGGCCACAGGCGAGTGCCGCTGCCGCCCGCCATCACGACGGGGAGGATGGGGGTGGGGGTGTTCGAAGGCATGTGTCAGCCACAGGGGTCAGGGAAACAGGTCCGCGTCGCGCCAGCGCGGCGCCACCGCATCGCGCGGCGACAACTGAAGCTCCACGCCGCAGTCCGGCCAGCGAATCGCAAGGTCGGGATCATCGAAGCGCACGGCGCGCTCGCTGGCCGGCGCGTAGTAGTCGGTGGTCTTGTAGACGAAGTCCGCCCGATCGCTCAGCACGAGGAAGCCGTGTGCGAACCCGGGCGGGATCCAGAGCTGGCGATGGTTCTCGTCCGACAGCTCCACGCCCACCCAGCGTCCGCATGTGGGGCTCGACCGGCGTGCGTCGATCGCCACGTCGAACACCCGGCCGGCCGACACCCTCACCAGCTTGCCCTGGGCATGCGGCTCGCGCTGGAAGTGCAGGCCCCGCAGCACGCCCCGGGCCGAGCGAGAGACGTTGTCCTGCACGAAAGTGCGGGACTGGCCGACCGCGGCGTCGAAGGCGCGCTGGTTGAAGCTCTCCATGAAGAAGCCGCGCGCATCCCCGAAGACCTTCGGCTCGAGGATGAGGACGCCGGGCAGCTCGGTGGGGATGATGTTCATCGTCGATCGACCGCGAGGACACTCGGTGCGTGGGGTGAGCTCGTCAGAGCGCGCGGTCCCGCGGCAGCCGCGCCAGGTACTGGCCGTAGCCGTTCTTCATCATCGGCGCGGCCAGCCGCATCAGGTCCTCGTCGCCGATCCAGCCGTTGCGCCAGGCGATCTCCTCCAGGCAGGCCACCTTGAGCCCCTGGCGCCGCTCGAGCGTGGCAATGAACTGGCCGGCCTCGAGCAGGCTGTCGTGCGTGCCGGTGTCGAGCCAGGCGTAGCCGCGACCCATCATCTCGACGTGCAGCCGCCCTTGGGTGAGGTAGGCGGCGTTGACGTCGGTGATCTCGAGTTCGCCGCGCGGCGACGGACGGATCGCCGCCGCGATGTCGCAAACCTGCCGATCGTAGAAGTACAGGCCCGTCACCGCGTAGTTGCTCTTGGGCACCTTGGGCTTCTCCTCGATGCTCACCGCGCGACGGTCCGCATCGAACGCCACCACGCCATAACGCTCGGGGTCGGTGACGTGGTACGCAAACACCGTGGCGCCCTCGGTTCGGGCATCGGCACTGCGCAGCAATCCGAGGAAATCGTGACCGTAGAAGATGTTGTCACCCAGCACCAGCGCGCTGGGGCGGTCGCCCACGAATTCACGCCCCAGGATGAACGCCTGCGCCAGGCCGTCGGGGCTGGGCTGCACGCAGTAGCGGATGTCGACGCCCCAGCGGTGACCGTCGCCCAGCAGGTGCTCGAAGCGGGGCGTGTCCTGCGGCGTGCTGATCACCAGGAGGTCGCGAATGCCCGCCAGCATCAGTGTGCTCAGCGGGTAGTACACCATCGGCTTGTCGTAGACCGGCAGCAGCTGCTTGCTGATGGCCAGGGTCGCCGGGTGCAGGCGGGTGCCCGACCCGCCCGCCAGGATGATGCCGCGCCGGCCTGACGGCGGTGAGGATGGGTGGATCACGGAGGCTCGCCTCGTTCGGGGTTCAGGTGAGGATCTCGGCCAGCATGCGGTCCACGCCGTCCTGCCAGGGGGGCATGCGCAGACCGAAGCGGCGCTCCAGTCGGGAGCAATCCAGGCGCGAGTTGAGCGGGCGCGCTGCCGGGGTCGGGTAGTCAGCCGTGCGGATCGGCGCGATGGCCTGCGGCTCCACCTTCACGGGTCGGCCCGATCGGCGGGCGGTCTCGATGACCCGGCAGGCGTACTCGTGCCAGTTCGTCTGCCCGGCCGCAGCCAGGTGGTAGACGCCCGAGGCCGGCTCGCCGTCGTCCGCCGCCTGCAGCGCCACGGCCCGCACGAGATGGGCGGTCACGTCGGCAATGAGGTCGGCCCCCGTGGGTGCGCCGACCTGGTCGTTCACCACCGCGAGGCGTTCGCGCTCGCCGGCCAGCCGGATCATCGTGCGCGCGAAGTTGCCGCCGCGCGCCGCGTACACCCAGCTGGTGCGCACGATCAGGTGGCGGGCGCCGCTGGCCTGGATCGCGAGCTCGCCCTCGAGCTTGGTGCGCCCGTACACGCCCAGCGGGCCAGTCGGCGAGTCCTCGCGCCACGGCGTGGCCCCGCTGCCGTCGAAAACGTAGTCGGTGCTGTAGTGCACCAGCAGCGCGTCGTGCCGCCGCGCCGCCTCGGCCAGCGCCGCGGGCGCGTGCACATTGACGGCCTCGGCGCGTTCGGGCTCGCTTTCGGCGCGGTCGACCGCGGTGTACGCCGCGGCGTTGACGATCACCTGCGGCCGCAGGTCCTCGGCGATCGCCCGCACGGCGTCGGCGTCGGTCACGTCGAGGGCCGGGCGGCCCGGCTCGGCCCGGCGCCCGAGGGCGACGAGTGTCCCCAGCGGAGAGAGCGAACGCTGCAGCTCCCAGCCGACCTGGCCGTCCTTGCCGACCAGCAGCAGCCTCATGCCGCCGCCCGGCCCGCGTAGTTCTGGTCGACCCAGGCGCGGTACGCGCCGCTCTGCACGCGGGCGACCCAGTCCTGGTGGTCGAGGTACCAGCGCACCGTCTTGCGGATGCCCGTCTCGAAGGTCTCGGCCGGACGCCAGCCGAGCTCGCGCTCGAGCTTGCGCGCGTCGATCGCGTAGCGGCGGTCGTGGCCCGGACGATCCGCGACGTGGGTGATCAGGCGGGCATAGGGGCCCGCCGGGTCAGGCTTCATCTCGTCGAGCAGGGCGCAGACCTGCCGGACGATCTCGAGGTTGGGGCGCTCGTTCCAGCCCCCGACGTTGTAGGTCTCGCCGAGTCGACCGCGCGCGAGCACCTCGCGGATCGCCGCGCAGTGGTCCTTGACGTACAGCCAGTCGCGCACCTGCTGGCCGTCGCCGTAGACCGGCAGTGGCTTGCCGGCCAGCGCGTTGACGATCATCAGCGGGATCAGCTTCTCGGGGAAGTGATAGGGGCCGTAGTTGTTGCTGCAGTTGGTGGTGAGCACCGGCAGGCCATAGGTATGGTGCCAAGCACGCACCAGGTGGTCGCTGGCCGCCTTGCTCGCCGAGTACGGGCTGTTTGGCTCGTACGGGTGGGACTCGGTGAACGCCGGGTCGATCGGGCCCAGCGAGCCGTAGACCTCGTCGGTGCTGACGTGGAGGAAGCGGAAGGCGTCCTTCTCGGTCGCCGGCAGGCCACCCCAGTACCCTCGCGCCGCCTCGAGCAGCGTGAACGTGCCCTCGACGTTGGTGCGCATGAAGGCGCCCGGGCCGTGAATGCTGCGGTCGACGTGGCTCTCGGCGGCGAAATGCACGACGGCCCGCGGGCGGTGCTCGGCGAGCAGCCGGTCGACCAGCGCGCGGTCGCAGATGTCCCCCTGCACGAACACATGGCGTGCATCGCCTTCCAGCGACGCCAGGTTCTCCCGGTTGCCGGCATAGGTCAGTGCGTCGAGGTTGACGACGGCCTCGTCGGACCGGGCGAGCCAGTCGAGCACGAAATTGGAACCGATGAAGCCGGCGCCGCCGGTCACGAGGATCATGGGCAAGGGGGGGCTCGGGTCGAGGCGCGCCAGTTTAGGCGGGGGGGTGCCCCCTGCCGGCCGCCCGACCCGCCGCGTGCCGCCCGCCGGCGTGACGTTGTTGACCAGCGCGAAAGCGGATAATCCCCCGCAATGAGTGATTCCCCGAGTTTGGCTGCCGATCCGTCGGCGCCGCCCGCCGCCCCGCGCTTCGACACGCTGGCCCTCGACCCCAAGCTGCTGCGTGCGGTGGCCGACCAGGGCTACCTGTCGATGACGCCGATCCAGGCCAAGGCGATCCCCTTGGTGCTGGAGGGCCGCGACATGCTCGGCGCCGCCCAGACCGGCACCGGAAAGACCGCCGCCTTCTCGTTGCCGCTGCTGCAGCGCATGCTCAAGCACGAGAACGCGAGCGCCTCGCCCGCCCGCCACCCGGTGCGCGCGCTGGTGCTGGCGCCCACCCGGGAGCTGGCCGACCAGGTGGCCCAGAACGTCAAGGCCTACGCGCGCCACACCCAGCTGCGCTCGACCGTGGTGTTCGGCGGCATCGACATCAAGCCGCAGGCCGACGAGCTACGCCGAGGCGTCGAGGTGTTGATCGCCACCCCCGGCCGCCTGCTCGACCACATCGAGGCGAAGAACTGCGTGCTCAACCAGGTCGAGTACGTGGTGCTCGACGAGGCCGACCGCATGCTCGACATCGGCTTCCTGCCCGACCTGCAGCGCATCCTGAGCTACCTGCCCAGGCAGCGCCAGACCCTGCTGTTCTCGGCCACCTTCTCTCCGGAGATCAAGCGCCTGGCCGAGAGCTACCTTCAGGACCCGATCCTCGTCGAGGTGGCCCGACCGAACGCCACCGCGTCGACCGTCGAACAGCACTTCTACAGCGTGAGCCCCGACGACAAGCGCGCCGCGGTGCGCAAGTTGCTGCGCGAGCGTTCACTCTCGCAGGCCATCGTGTTCGTCAATTCCAAGCTCGGATGCGCCCGGCTGGCCCGCTCCTTCGAGCGCGACGGGCTTCGCACGAATGCCCTGCACGGCGACAAGTCGCAGGACGAGCGACTCAAGGCGCTCGAGGCCTTCAAGAAGGGCGAGGTCGACGTGCTGGTGGCCACCGATGTGGCGGCGCGCGGCCTGGACATCGCCGACCTGCCGGCCGTGTTCAATTTCGACGTGCCGTTCAACGCCGAGGACTACGTGCACCGCATCGGCCGAACCGGTCGCGCCGGGGCGTCGGGCCTCGCGATCACCCTGGTCGCCCGGGAGGACGCCCGGCTGGTCGCGGAGGTCGAGAAGCTGCTGCGCCGCAAGATCGATCTCGAACCGCTCGAACTCGACGATGATCAGCCCCGGCGCGAGGCCCGCCGCGAGCGATTCCGCGACGACGATACGCGCGAGCCTGCGGAGCGCCCTGAGCGCAGCACCCGGCCGCGCGACGCCGAGCGCCGCACCGCACCGCCATCCGACCCGTTCTTCGACAAGCCCTACGAGCCGCCCGTCGACGCGGCGCCGCCTTCGTGGGAATCGACGGCCCAGGCCAAGCCGGCACGCAAGACCGTGTCGTCCAACATCAAGCCGCGCCGGCAGGTGGCAGCGCTGTTCGCCGCCAAGGCAGCGCCGGAGCCGGCGCCCGCCGACACGCCGGCGAGCTCCTGACCCGCAGCGTCCGGCGCGAGGCCGCGATTCAGCCGGGCCCGAAGCAGAACACCGCCGGCTGATCGTCCGGCAGGGATTCAGGCATCGCGCGCCATCCCGACACAGGCCGCGACCAGGTGCGCGCCTGGGGTGTGCAGAGCGCGATGCTCACCGACAGCCGCGTCGCCGGGGCGAGGTGCTGCAGCATCGCCTCGAAGAGGGCGCGGTTGCGGTACGGGGCTTCGATCGCGATCTGCGCTTGCCCGGTGCGGCGCGCATGGGCATCGAGCCGGGCCAGGCGGTCGGCCCGCTCGGCTGCATCGACCGGCAGGTAGCCCACGAACGCGAAGGACTGGCCGTTCAAGCCACTCGCTGCCAACGCCAGCAAGAGCGCACTCGAGCCCGGATGCACGCAGATCGCGAAACCGGCGTCGTGCGCCGCCGCCACCAGCCGGGCGCCGGGATCGGCCACGGCGGGCAAGCCGGCTTCGCTCATCAGGCCGAGGTCGTGCCCTTGCCGCATCGGCGCCAGCAATGCCGCCCACGCGGGTGCGGCGTTGCCGTCGGCCGCCCCTTTTCGGGGCCGCGGCAGTTCCGCGATCGACAGGGACTGCATCGGCACGCCCAGCGGGACCACCGCGTTGACGCGGGCCAGCACGGCCCGCGCGGTCCGGGCGTTCTCCACCGCCCAGTGGCGCAGGCCGGCAGCGACGCGCAACGCCTCCGCCCCCAGCAGGTCGACGATCGGCGCCGGCGCCTCGAGGCCGTGGTCGAGCGGGGCCGCGATCAGGTGCAGCGTCGGATGGCCCACGGTCAGCCCGTCAGTGTCAGCCCGTCAAAGGGTCGACGCCGGCGTCGCGCAGCAGCCGGGCCGTCTCGATCAGCGGCAGGCCGATCAGCGCGGTGGGGTCGTCGCAGCGCATGTAGCGCAGCAGCACCACGCCCAGGCTCTCGGATCGGGCGCTGCCCGCGCAGTCGTACGGTTGGTCGAGCCGCAGGTAGCGCTCGATCTCGGCCTCGGTCAGGCGGCGGAAGCCGACCTCGATGGGCACGCTCGCGATGCCCTCGTGGCCGGTGGCCTCGCAACGCACGCATACCGCGGTGTGGAACACCACGTCACGACCGCTGAGCCGGCGCAGCTGCGCGACGGCGCGCCCGTGGTCGCCCGGCTTGCCGATGGTCTCGCCGTCCAGGTCGGCGACCTGGTCCGACCCGATCACCACCGCCTGCGGGTGCCGGGCGGACACCGCGCGGGCCTTGGCGCGGGCCAGGCGCAAGGCCAGTGCGGCCGGCACCTCGCCCACGGCAGGCGCCTCGTCGACACCGGGCGCCTCGACGCTGAACGCCAGACCGAGGCGGGCGAGCAGTTCGCGCCGGTAGCGCGACGTCGACCCGAGGACGAGGGGTCGTGCGGGCTGACGGGATGTGCGTTCGAGGGTCACGGGTCGTGGCGGACGGCGAGTCGCATTGTCGACTGAGCACCGCGCCCGATCACGCACGCCCCCACACGCTGACCGCGCCCGTGCTTCCGTGCGGGGACATCCCGTCGCCCCGTGAGCGTCCTAAACTGGTTGCCATGAAGCGCCGTGCTGCCTTCGACCCGCGCCGGCTGGACGTGGATGCCTTCGTCGACGACGCCGCCATGCTCGAGGGCCGGCAACCGCTGGCCGACCTGGAACGGCTGGCCGCGTCGGTTTTGCCCGAGGCCCCCGACGCCACGGTGCACTGGCGGGCCAGCGGCACGCCGCGCCCGGGTGCCGATCGGCAGCCGCAGCGCTGGATCGATCTCCACGCGCGCGCCAGGGTTCACATGACCTGCCAGCGCTGCCTGGAGCCGGTGGCGATCGACCTGGACCTGTCGCGGGCAATCCGGTTCGTGCCGACGGAAGCCGAGGCAGAGCGACTCGACCTGGAATCGGACGACGACGTGCTCGCCACCTCGCGCCGGCTCGACCTGCTGGCGCTGGTGGAGGACGAGCTGGTGCTCGCGCTGCCGGCGGTGCCGCGGCACGAAGACTGCCGCCCGCCGGCGCGCCCGCCGTCGGCCGCGGAGCCGTCCGACGACACGGCGGCGCGGACGAACCCGTTCGCAGTGCTGCGCGGCCGCCACGGCGCCAGCTGAATGGCCCGCCGGCGGGCGACCGCTCTGCTGCTACACTCTCAGGCTTTTTCGCGGCGGGCTCCGGCCAGGATCCCGCCGACAGGTTGGCGTTCGCCCGGTCGTTTCCCCGCGGTCGCCTGATGCTCGCCCGATGTTCGCCCGGTCCCCGGTGTTGGCCCGAGGTCGGTTGGCGGGCGCGGGTGACGCCAGGGCGGTCCAGCCGAGCCGGGCCCGTCGTGCCGCGAATCCCGTATCCGTCCGTTGGCGCCCTGCCGGTGCCGCTCCTGGAGACACCCGATGGCCGTTCAGCAGAACAAGAAGTCCCCGTCCAAGCGCGGGATGCACCGCTCCCACAACGCCCTGGTGACGCCGGGGATCGCGGTGGAGCCGACGACGGGCGAGACGCACCTGCGTCACCACATCAGCCCGAACGGCTACTACCGCGGCCGCAAGGTCCTCAAGACCAAGTCGGACGCCTGAGGCCGACGGCCCGACCGGGCCGCGTCGCCCCTCGGCGTGCGGCCCGACTGTCTGCGCGATCATGTCTGCCGAGACGGTCGTCCGCCTGGCCGTCGACTGCATGGGCGGTGACCACGGTCCGTCGGTCACCCTGCCTGCGGTCGAGTCCTTCCTCGCCCGTCACCCCGACGCCGAGGCCCTTCTCGTCGGCCGGCCGGAGGCGATCGCCCGCGCCCGCGGCTGGCCCCGGTGCCGCCTCGTCGAGGCGCAGGAGGTGGTGGCCATGGACGACTCGGTCGAGATCGCGCTGCGCCGCAAGAAGGATTCGTCGCTGCGCGTGGCGGTGAGCCAGCTCAAGCCCGGTGCCGACGGCCGGCCGGCTGCCGATGTGTGCGTCTCGGCGGGCAACACGGGCGCCCTGATGGCCGTCGCGCGCTACGTGCTCAAGACTGTCGAGGGCATCGACCGGCCCGCGATCGCGACCGTCATGCCGAACGCCAAGGGCGGTTACACCACGGTGCTCGATCTCGGTGCGAACGTCGACTGCCTGCCCGAGCACCTGATGCAATTCGCGCTGATGGGCTCGGCCCTGGTCACGGCGGTCGAGGGCGTGGACAACCCGTCGGTCGGCCTGCTCAACATCGGTGAGGAAGCCATCAAGGGCAGCGAGACCATCAAGCAGGCCGGCGAGTTGCTGCGGGCTGCCGCGGCCCAGGGCCTGCTGAACTTCCACGGCAACGTCGAGGGCAACGACATCTTCAAGGGCACGACCGACGTGGTGGTGTGCGACGGCTTCGTCGGCAACGTGGCGCTCAAGACCTCCGAGGGCTTGGCCGCGATGCTCAGCGGCATGATCCGCGAGGAGTTCAGCCGCAACCTGCTCACGCGCGCGGCCGCGCTGGTCGCGCTGCCGGTGCTGCAGCGCTTCAAGACCCGGGTCGACCCGCGTCGTTACAACGGGGCCGCCCTGCTTGGCCTGCAGGGGCTGGTCTTCAAGAGCCACGGCTCGGCCGATGCCTTCGCGTTCGAGCAGGCCCTGGCGCGCGCCTGGGAAGCGGCACGACACGGATTGCTCGATCGCGTGCATCGCGGCATCCTCGCGACTTCGCGCGGCGGCCAGACGTCGGTCTCCCCGGCCTCGCCCCTGACCATGCCGCCGCCCGCCGTCTCCGCATGACCGCCCGCTTTTCGCGCATCGCCGGCACCGGAGGCTACCTGCCGGCCGAGCGCGTCACCAACGACGACCTCGCGGCCCGCCTGGCCCGCGACGGCATCGAGACCTCGAACGCCTGGATCGTCGAGCGCACCGGCATCCAGGCCCGCCACTTCGCCGCCCCCGACCAGGCCTGCAGCGATCTGGCGGTCGAGGCTGCGCGCGCGGCCCTCGACGCCGCGGGACGCCGCGCCGCCGACGTGGACCTGATCATCGTGGCGACGTCCACACCCGACATGGTGTTCCCGTCGACGGCCTGCATCGTGCAGCGCAAGCTCGGCGTGGCCGGCTGCCCGGCCTTCGACCTGCAGGCGGTCTGCTCGGGGTTCGTCTACGCGCTCGGCGTGGCCGACGCGATGATTCGTGGCGGCTCCGCGCGCTGCGCGCTGGTGATCGGCTCCGAGGTCTTCTCGCGCATCCTCGATTTCCGCGACCGCACGACCTGCGTGCTGTTCGGCGACGGCGCGGGCGCGGTGGTGCTGGAGGCGAGCGACACCCCAGGCATCCTCGCCACCGAACTGCACGCCGATGGCCGTCACGTCGACATCCTGTGCACGCCGGGAACGGTCGCCGGCGGGCAGGTCGTCGGCGACCCCTTCCTCAAGATGGATGGCCAGGCCGTCTTCAAGCTGGCGGTCGGCGTCCTCGAGGACGCCGCGCGAGCCGTGCTGGCGCGCGCCGGCCGCACCGAGGCCGACCTCGACTGGCTGATCCCGCACCAGGCCAACATCCGCATCATGCAGAGCACGGCACGGCGGCTCAAGCTGCCGCCCGAACGGCTGGTCGTCACGGTCGACCAGCACGGCAACACCTCGGCCGCCTCGGTGCCGCTGGCCTTCGACTCGGCCGTCCGCGCCGGGCAGATCGCGCGCGGCGACACGGTCATGCTCGAGGGGGTGGGCGGTGGCTTCACCTGGGGCGCGGTGCTCCTCGATTACTGATCCGACACGATGATCCCGTTTGCCTTTGTCTTCCCGGGCCAGGGCTCGCAGTCCGTGGGCATGCTCTCCGCGTGGAACGACCACCCTGCCGTGCGCCGCACGCTCGCCGA
>JALOSQ010000319.1 GCA_025458335.1 Ideonella sp. | reverse complement strand
GACGCTCGCGTTCAACATCATCGGGTTCAACATGCTGGCGCAGGTCGGCTGGGATCCGATCCGATTCGTCAAGGAGCTGTTCTGGCTGTCGCTGGAGCCGCCGCCGCCGCAGTACGGGCTGATGTTCCCGCCGATGAACCAGGGTGGCTGGTGGCTGCTCGCCGGCCTGCTGCTGACGATCTCGATGCTGCTGTGGTGGGCGCGGATGTACGTTCGGGCCCGCATGCTCGGCCTGGGCACGCACGTCGCCTGGGCGTTTGCCGCGGCGATCTGGCTCTACCTGGTGCTCGGCTTCTTCCGGCCGGTGCTGATGGGCAGCTGGTCCGAGGCGGTGCCCTTCGGCATCTTCCCGCACCTCGACTGGACCGCCGCATTCTCCTTGCGCTACGGCAACCTGTTCTACAACCCGTTCCATGCACTGTCGATCGTGTTCCTGTACGGCTCGACGATGCTGTTCGCGATGCACGGGGCGACGATCCTGGCGGTCGGCCGCTACGGCGGCGAGCGTGAGCTCGAGCACATCGTCGACCGGGGCACGGCGCACGAGCGGGCGGCGCTGTTCTGGCGCTGGACGATGGGCTTCAACGCCACGGCCGAGTCCATCCACCGGTGGGCCTGGTGGTTCGCGGTCCTGTGCCCGATCACCGGCGGCATCGGCATCCTGCTGAGCGGCACGGTCGTCGACAACTGGTACCTGTGGGCGGTCAAGCACCACTTCGCCCCGGTCTATCCCGCCATCTGGCCGACGGTGCTCGATCCCGAGCTGGCCAACACCGTGATGCAGGGGGTCAAGTGATGACGCACGCCACCCGAAACCCAAGGTCCTCGCGCTGGCTCGCGTTCGTTGCGCTCGCCACGGGCGTGCTGCTCGCCGGCTGCGAGCGGCCCCCGGTCGACACCGTGCAGACCGGCTATCGCGGCACCGGCATGGAGCAGGTCTACAACCCGCGCACCTTCGCCAAGGTCGTCGAGGCGAACCAGCCGCCCGACGCTCAGCCGCCGGCCTCGCCGGACGGCCCGAAGGCCAAGGACATCTACCAGAACGTCCAGGTGCTGGGGGATCTGTCGGTCGGACAGTTCACGCGCCACATGGCCGCGATCACCCAGTGGGTGGCGCCGCAGCAGGGGTGCGCCTACTGCCACAACCTGCAGAACCTGGCCGACGACTCGCTCTACACCAAGGTCGTCGCGCGCCGCATGCTGCAGATGACGCAGCACATCAACGAGAACTGGAAGAACCACGTCGCCGCGACGGGCGTGACCTGCTACACCTGCCACCGGGGCCAGAACGTGCCTCAGCAGGTGTGGTTCCAGCCGGTGCCGCAGCGCGTGCGGGCGAACTTCATCGGCGACCTTGCCGAGCAGAACCAGCCGGCCGAGACCGTCGGCCTGGCCTCGCTCCCGTACGACCCGTTCACGCCGTACCTGCTCGACAAGATCAACTCGGCACCGATCCGGGTCAACGGCACCACGGCGCTGCCGACCGGCAACCTGTCGTCGATCAAGCAGGCCGAGTTCACCTACGGGCTGATGATGCACATGTCGGGCGCGCTCGGCGTCAACTGCACCTACTGCCACAACACGCAGAACTTCGGCAAGTGGGAGGGTTCGCCGCCCCAGCGGCTGACCGCGTACCACGGCATCCGCATGGCTCGCGACGTGAACAGTGACTACATCGTGCCGCTCACCGACAAGTTCCCGGAGAACCGCCTGGGTCCGATGGGTGACGTCGCGAAGGTCAACTGCGCCACCTGCCACCAGGGCGCATACAAGCCGGTGCTCGGCGCGCAGATGGCCAAGGACTATCCCGAGTTGCTCAAGGTCCTGAAGACCACCAGCCTGCCGGCACCGGTCTCCGAACCGCTGTTCGCGCTGATGTACTTCGCGGTGGGCTCGCCTGTGCTCGAGGGCACGCAGGAGAAGGCGATGGGTCAGCTGGTGCAGACCATGAAGACCCGGCCGCGCGCCACCGCGACGATCTCGGGCTTCCATTCGGCCACGGGCGGTGCCGACCTGAACGCCGAGCTCGCCAAGCAGCGTGCCTTCACCGTGCGCGACAGCCTGATCGCCGCAGGCATCGCCGAGAGCCGCATCGTGCTCGAGAAGCCCGTTGAGACGCAAGGCAACGTGGCCGGTGAGGATCCGAGCGCTCGTCGCGTCGAGGTGCGGGTCAACTGACTCGCGGATCCGGGGTCGATGTCGTGACCGTGGCCGGATCCATTCAGCGCTTCGAGGGGCCGGCGGCCGCGGCGCCGCCGGCACAGCCGGCTCGCCCGGCGTCCGGCGGTTCGTCGCCGGCGCTCGGCACCGCGGTCAGTGTGTTGCTGCTCGCCCGCACTCCCGGCGTGCAGGCCCTGTGGGGCTGGTCGCGCGTGGTGCGCGGCGCTGCCGCGATCGCCCGCAGTCCCGGGCTGCGATTCGCCAAGCTGCTGGGAAGCGGCCACGAGGGCGGCTTCGGGCTGCGCCCGAGCGGGACCCGCCATGGGCTGTTCGCCACCTTTGACGACGAGGCGGCGGCGGACGCCTTCCTGGATCCGGGCGCGCCGCTGATGCAGGCCTATCGGCGCCACGCCGACGAACGCTTCAGCGTCAAGCTGCGGGCGTTCTCGTGCAAGGGCACCTGGTCGGGAACCGCGGTGCCCTTGGCCGCGGTCGCACCCGGCGCCGGGCAACCGCTGGCGGCCCTCACGCGGGCGTCGATCCGGCCGGCGGCGGCTGCACGATTCTGGCGGCTCGCGCCTCCTGCGCAGGCCGGTCTGGCGAACGCCCAGGGCTGCGCGCTCGCGGTGGGCCTGGGCGAGGCGCCCTTGCTGCGCCAGTGCACCTTCAGCCTGTGGGACAGCGTGCGCCACATGGACGCCTATGCCCGCAGTGGTGCGCATCTGGCGGCGATCCGCGCGTCGGTCGACTCAAGCTTCTTCAGCGAATCGATGTTCGTGCGATTCGTGCCCAGCGCGGCCCGCGGGGTGTGGCTCGGTCGCCGCTACGGCGCCGGCGACACCTGAGCGCCAGCCCCGGGCCCCGAGCCATGTCCGCATCGGCACACCGGGTCGTCGTGGTCGGTGCCGGCGTCGCCGGCCTGACCAGCGCGCTGCTGCTGGC
>JALOSQ010000318.1 GCA_025458335.1 Ideonella sp. | reverse complement strand
CTGGTCGAACCACGAGCCCGGTCGCGTGGCGGCGAGCACGCCCATCGGCAGCGCGATCGCGCACGACAGCAGCAGCGCCAGCAGCACGACCTCGAGCGAGGCCGGCAGGCGGCGCAGCAGTTCCTCGGCCACCGGCTGTCCGGTGGTGAGCGACAGCCCCAGGTCACCGCGCGCGAGGTTGCCCAGGTAGAGCCAGAACTGCTCGATCAGCGGCTTGTTGAGCCCGAGCTGCTCGCGCACCTGCTCGACCGCCTCCTGCGTGGCGGCACCGCCCGCGAAGTACGCCGCGGGGTCGCCGGGGATCGCGCGGGTCAGCAGGAAGGTGATGACGATCACCCCGGCCAGGTTGGGCAGCGCGCCGAGCAGGCGCTTGCCGATGATGCGCACGAGGCTCATGGCGCGGGGTGGCGAACGCGGCGTCCACCATCGGGTTCGGTGGGCCGTGCGGGATCGGCAGCGCGGGGCATCGCGGGGCCCTCAAGCCGCCGAGGCGGTCCGCGCCGCCAGCTGGGGCTGCAGGGCCGTCATCAGGGACGCCAGCGGCGCGGCCCAGCCGACGATGCCGCCTTGTGCCACGATCATCTCGATGGTGGCCGCCTTGAAGGCCGGGAAGTAGCTGGCCGTGGCCTCCTCGACCAGCAGGCACTCGAACCCGCGGTCGTTCGCCTCGCGCATCGTCGTCTGCACGCAGACCTCGGTGGTCACCCCGGCGAAGACCAGTTGCCGAACACCCAGGCGCTCCAGCTCGGCGCCCAGCGGCGTGGCGTGGAACGCGCCCTTGCCAGGCTTGTCGATCACGATCTCGCCCGGCTGGGGCGCGAGCGCGGGCACGATGTCGCAGCCCGGCTCGCCGCGCACCAGCAGCCGGCCCATCGGGCCGGCGTCGCCGATGCGCAGCTTGGGGCTGCCGCGGTGGCGCTTGGCCGGTGGGCAGTCCGACAGGTCGGGCGCATGCGACTCGCGCGTGTGGACGATGGGCCAGGCCAACGCGCGCCAGGCGTCGAGCAACGTGCGCGTCGGGCCCACCGCGGCGGCCAGGTGCGACACGTCGTTGCCCAGCGATGCGCCGAAGCCGCCAGGCTCGATGAAGTCGCGCTGCATGTCGATGATCACCAGCGCCGTGCGGCGCGGCTCGAGGCGGAACTCGAACGGGCGCGCGGCCACGGGGATCGAGGCGGGAGTCGTCGAAGGGTTCATGCGGCCACCTGGTCGACCGGGGTTGCGGCGGTGCTCGCCGAAGTGGGGGCCGCGGCCGCCGGCGCATGGCCGGCATGCCCGCCCATGAAGCGCCCGATGTCGTGCCGGTCGGCGCCGGCCGCCGGGCACTCGTGCACGAGCCGTCCGCCGCTCATCACGACCAGGCGGTCGGCCACGTGCAGCAGCTCGTCGAGGTCTTCGCTCACCATCAGCACCGCGGTGCCGCGGTTGCGCGCGGCGATCAGGCGCTGGTGCACCTCGGCGACCGCGGTGAAGTCGAGGCCGAAGACGGGGTTGCTGACGAGCAGCACGTCGGCCTCTTCGGAGAGTTCACGGGCCAGCACCGCGCGCTGCACGTTGCCGCCCGAAAGCGACCCGATCGGCGCGCCCTCGCCCTGCGTCTTGACGCGGTACTGCGCGATCAGCTCGCGCGCCCGCCGCGCCAGTGAGCCGGGCGTGCGCAGGCCGGCGCGCGCGTGCGGCGCCACGTCGAAGCTGCGCAGCCCGATGTTGTCGGCCACGCTCATCGCGGCCACGCAGGCGTTGCGCAGCGGCTCCTCGGGCAGGCCGCGCACCTTGAGCGCGCGGTACTGCGAGCGGGTCGCGTCGAAGCGCTGGCCGCCGACGGTGACGCTGCCGGCCTCGCGGCGGCGCTGGCCCGCGAGCGCCTCCATGAGCTCGCGTTGGCCATTGCCCGAGACGCCGGCGATGCCGACGATCTCGCCGGCGCGCACCTCGAGGTCGACGCCGTCGACCGCGACTTCGCCGCGGTCGCCCTGCACCACCAGGCCGCGCAGGGCGAGGCGCACGGCACCCGGTGGCGTGTCGGCCCGCGGCAGGTCGGCGCCGGCGGCCTCGCGTCGTGCGGCCTCGTCTGCAGTGCCGGGCAGGCTGCCCGCAGCCCCTGCGGCCGCGGCCCCCGGCCCGGCCGCGCCGACCATCTGCGCGGCGAGCTCGGAGGGCTGCGTCTGCGCCACGACGGCACTCGCCACCAGCCGACCGCGACGCAGCACGGTGACGTCGTCGGCGAAAGCCGTGACCTCGCGGAACTTGTGGGTGATCATCACCACGGTGCAGTCGCCGGCGTGCGCGCGGTCGCGCAGGGCGCCGAGCACCTCGTCGGCCTCCTGCGGCGTCAGCACCGAGGTCGGCTCGTCGAGGATCAGCAGGCGCGGCTTGAGGTAGAGCTGCTTGAGGATCTCGAGCTTCTGCTTCTCGCCGGCGGCGAGCTGCGCCGGGGTCGCGTCGAGGTCGAGCCTGAAGGGCGCCGTGTCCATGAAGGCGGCGAGTTCGGCGCGGGCGCGCTTCCAGTCGATCACGGCCGGCAGGGCGCCCTTGGCGATCAGCAGGTTCTCGGCGACCGTCATGCCCGGCACCACGGTGAAGTGCTGGTAGACCATGCCGATGCCGAGCGCGCGCGCCACGGTGGGCGCATGGATGTCCTGCTCGCGCCCGTCGACCATCACCGCGCCGGCGTCGGGCCGGTAGTAGCCGACGATGCACTTGACCAGCGTGCTCTTGCCCGCGCCGTTCTCGCCGAGCAGCGCGTGCACGGTGCCGGGCTGCGCCTTGAACGACACCGCATCGAGCGCGGTGAAGCTGCCGAAGCGCTTGGTGAGGCCGAAGGTCTCGAGCGCGAGCGCATGCGGCGCCGCCGCGGCGCCGGCGGGCACGCCGCCGACGGGGGCGATGGAGGGCAAGGCGCTCATCGTCGGGCTCCCGGTCCTACAGTGCGCCGACGGCCTCGACCACGGCGGCCGAGTTCGACACGGCGCCGAACACGCCGCCTTGCATCGTGACCATCTTCAGCGCAGCCTGGTGGTTGCCGAGGTCGGTGGCGCCGGTCGCGTCCTCGAGGATCACGCACTCGAAGCCGCGGTCGTTGGCCTCGCGCATCGTCGTGTGCACGCACACGT
>JALOSQ010000317.1 GCA_025458335.1 Ideonella sp. | reverse complement strand
GCCGATGTCGTAGGTCAGGCCGACGGGCGTCGCGTACGGGAACTCGGTGACGAAGTTCTGGCGCCGGATCTGCGCCGGGTCCATGCCCATGTCGCGCGCCGCCGTCTCGACGATGCGCTCGACCACGTAGGTCGCCTCGGGGCGGCCGGCCCCGCGATACGCGTCGACGGGGGCGGTGTTGGTGAACACCGACTTGACCTCGCAGTAGATGGCCGGGGTCTTGTACTGACCGGCCAGCAGCGTGGCGTACAGGATGGTCGGCACGCTCGACGCGAAGGTCGACAGGTAGGCGCCCATGTTGGCGATGGTGCTCACCCGCAGCGCGAGGAAGTTGCCCTTGGCGTCCATCGCGAGCTCGGCGACCGTGTGGTGGTCGCGGCCGTGCGCGTCGGTCAGGAAGGACTCGCTGCGCTCGGCCGTCCACTTGATCGGGCGGCCGACGTGCTTGCTCGCCCACACCAGGGCGGTCTCCTCGGCGTAGAGGAAGATCTTCGAACCGAAGCCGCCGCCCACGTCGGGTGCGATCACCCGCACCTTGGACTCGGGCAGGCCGAGCACGAAGGCGCTCATCAGCAGGCGCTCGACGTGCGGGTTCTGGTTGGCCACGTACAACGTGTACTGCCCGTCGTGCTTGGTGTAGTGCGCGTTGGCCGCACGCGGCTCCATCGCGTTGGGGATCAGGCGGTTGTTGTCGAACTCGAGCCGCGTGACCTTGGCTGCCTTGGCGAAGGCCGCGTCGACCGCGTCCTTGCTGCCGTGACCCCAGTCGTAGCAGACGTTGTTCGGCACGTCGTCGTGCACCGCCGAACCGGCGGTCTCGACCGTGGTGATGTCGATGACGGGCTTGAGGACCTCGTAATCGACCTCGATCAGCTCGGCGGCATCGCGGGCCTGCAGGTAGGTCTCGGCCACGACGAGGGCGACCTGGTCGCCGACGTGGCGCACCTTGCCCTGGGCCAGCACCGGGTGGGGCGGCTCCTTCATCGGGGTGCCGTCCTTGCTGTGGATCAGCCAGCCGCAGGGCAGCCCGCCGACCTTGGCATCGGCCAGGTCCTGCCCGATGAACACCGCGACCACGCCGTCGGCGGCCTTGGCCTTGGAGGTGTCGATGGCCTTGATGCGGGCGTGCGCGTGCGGCGAGCGCAGGAACACGCCGTAGGTCTGGCCGGGCAGCACGACGTCGTCGGTGTACTGGCCCGCACCGGTCAGGAAGCGCTGATCCTCGCGACGCAGCAGCGGCTTGCCGATCGGCGAGTTGCTCATGTCGGTCATGTCGGTCTCCTCGGGCTCAGGCGGCAGCGCCGACCTTGCCGCTCTGGCACAGCTGGATCGCCTTGACGATGTTGTGATAGCCCGTGCAGCGGCAGATGTTGCCTTCCAGGCCCTCGCGGATCTCGGCCTCGGAGGCCTTGGGCTTGTCGGCCAGCAGCTGGACCGCCGACATCACCATGCCGGGCGTGCAGAAGCCGCACTGCAGGCCATGGCACTCGCGGAACGCCGCCTGCATCGGGTGCAGGTCGGCGCCCTGGGCGAGCCCTTCGATGGTCGTCAGCTCGCCGCCCTGGGCCTGGACGGCCAGCATCGAGCACGCCTTGACCGCACGGCCGTTCAGGTGAACGGTGCAGGCACCGCACTGCGCGGTGTCGCATCCGACGTGGGTGCCGGTCAGCTGAAGCTGCTCCCGGATGAACTGGACGAGCAGGGTGCGGGGATCGACCGAGGCGGTCACGGCCTTGCCGTTGACCTTCAGGGAAAGCGGGACGCTCACGTTTGTCTCCTGGCTGGAAACGCTCCAGGGGCCCGGCGGCGTGATGGCCGACCGGCGCCCGGGGAAGCGCAGCGGACAAGATAGCGCCGCCGATCCGGCCCGGGGTACCGGGCATACCCCGCCCCTGCACATGGCGCGCCGGTCCGCACGGCGGGGGAGGCACGCCGGGCCACGGCCGCGACACACTCGAGCCTGACCATGTCGGGGCGACTCGCGATGGACGAGCCGCGGCGGGCCTTCGGGCCCGGCGGCGAGGCCACCGTCGCCCCCCCGGGGAGTCAGCCCGAGGAAAGAGCCATGAACCTGCGCCAGTTGAGCTTCGCCACCTTCAACCTGTACAACCTGAACGAGGCCGGTGTGGCCGTCTACACCGACCGGGACGGCTGGAGCGAGGACGAGCACCGCCGCAAGATCGCGTGGACGGCGCATCAGATCCAGCTGATGCAGGCCGACGTGGTCGGCCTGCAGGAACTGTGGCACGCCGACTCCCTGCAGCGTGCGCTCGAGGCATCGGGCGAGGCCGACCGCTACACGATGGTGGTTCCGCCGGACGCCGACGGCCGCCGCATCGTCTGCGCGGCGCTCGTGCGCAACGGCCTCCTGGCGGGCGCCCCCGAGTGGATCGCGGACTTCCCCGAGGGCTTCCTGCTGCGGTCTTCGGGCGACGACCCGCAGACGCCGCAGGTGTCGGTGACGATCCGCGGCTTCTCGCGTCCAGTGCTGCACTTCGCGATCCGCCCGCGCGAGGCGGGCCCTGAGGTGCACGTGTATGTGTGCCACCTGAAGTCGAAGGCGCCCCACCAGGTGTTCCGCGAGGCGTGGTACCGGCGCGACGAGTCGCGGTACCAGCCGCACACCCTGGCCCTCGGCTCGGCGCTCGCCACCGTCCGCCGCACGGCCGAGGCCGCGGCGCTTCGCTTCATCCTGACCGAGCGGCTCAAGGGCAACGACACCCCGGTCGTGGTGCTCGGGGACATCAACGACGGCCAGCACAGCAACACCGCCAACATCCTCACCGAGCAGCCGCGATACCTCGTGGGCGATGCGCGCGGCGGCGCCGACAACGCCCTGTACACCGCGCAGACGCTGCAGGAGTACCGCGACACCCGCGACGTGTACTACACCCACGTGCACCAGGACATCCGCGAGTCGCTGGACCACATCCTGGTCAGCGAGCAGTTCTACGACCACAGCCGCAAGCGCCAGTGGCTGTTCGACGGCCTGGTGATCAACAACGATCACCTGAACTTCGACAACCACAAGGAAAGCGGTACGAACGACCACGGCATCGTTCGGGCCAGCTTCCGCTGGAAGCCGGCCTGACGACCTCCGGGCACGCCGGGGCCGCGGGC
>JALOSQ010000316.1 GCA_025458335.1 Ideonella sp. | reverse complement strand
GATCGGGTGATCGGCGACGTGCGATAGCGCACGCGTGAGTTCAGCCTCGACCGTGCGCAAACCCGGCTGACCCTGCCAGCCGGCGAAGCCCGCGCCGTCGTACTCGACGCAGGCCGCGTAGCGGCGCATCGCCTGGCTCAGCCGGGCAACGAACCCAGCAGGCGTTCGGCTTCCTGCTTCTGCGACACGGAGCCTTCGGCCAGCACTTCACGCAGGATGCTGCGCGCGCCATCCGGATCGCCCATGTCCATGTAGGCGCGGGCGAGGTCGAGCTTGGTGCCGACTTCGCTGATGGTCACGGGCTCGAGCGACGGCAGCGTCAGGTCGTCCTGGCCCGACTCGTCGGCATCCATGTCGACCCGCACCGTGCCCTCGCCGTCCGCGGCAGCGTCAGACAGCTTGGCCATTGCGGTATCGCCGAGGTTGAAGTCGAGCGACTTGTCGAACTTGTCGAGGTCGAGCGCGGCGATCATCGAGGTGGAGCCGGCATCCGGCGCGCCCTCGAGATCCGGCATCGGCATTTCGGCCGTGGCACCCGAATCGAAGTTGGGCCGCGGCGCGACTTCGGTCGGCGCCGATGCAGCGTCGATCAGCCGACGCGACGTGTCGTCGAGATCCGTGAGGCTGGCACCGACGTCGATGCCGTCGCCGTCGAGGTTCGCGACCAGCGTCGGACCGTCGGCCGACAGCGGCGCGTCGAGCGTGAGGTCGGGCTGGTCGAGGCCGGTGGCATCGCCGAGGTCGAGTCCGAGGTCATCCAGGGCGATCTCGGCGGTCTGGTCGGTCGCAGGCGCCGCCTTGCCGAGCGCTGCGTCGAGCTTGGCCTTGATCGTCGGGCTGCCGGCGCGCAGCGCGGGCTGCTCGACCGTCGGGGCCTCGCCCATGTCGGTCGCGGCCGTTGCACCGAGGTCGAAGTCGAGGCCGGAGTTGTCCGGCCGGGTGGCCGCGAAGTCCGGCGCCATCTCGCGCGTGGTGCCGCCGCCCGCGTCGAGCTGGATCGTGGCGGTGTCGGCCGGCGCCGGCGGCTTGGTGCGCTCGCCCGTCGCGTCGTTGTCACCGAGGCCCACGCCGAAATCGATGTCGGTCGCGGTCGCGCCGCCACGCAGCTGCGGACCCGAGCCGTCGCCGAAGACGTCGAAGTCGATGCTGCTCGAGCCTTCGTCGAGCCGCAGGTCGACGCTGGCATCGGCGCCACCCCGCACGGCCGCACCGGCGAACAGCGCGTCTTCCGGCGCGATCTGCTTGCCCATGATGACGACCTTGTCCCACTCGCCCGGCGCACCTGCGGCCTGGCTTGCGTGCAGGTCGCGCGCGGTGTTGAGGAATTCTTCCTTGTTGCCCCAGACGAAGAACACTTCGGCGAGCTTGAGCTTGAGGTCGCGGCGCTGCGGCTCACGGGCCACCGCGAGGCGGACCAGGTCTGCGGCCTGGTCGTACAGACCGTAGGCCATGTGGAAATCCGCCTCGGCCAGCGGATCGCCCTGGTCGAGGTTGATGCCGGTTTCGCCGCTGAACGTGTCTTCGGTCGACACGGACGGCGCCGCGCGGGCGGCGGCCGTATCGATGCGCGGCTGCTGGTACTCGCCCGACTCCTCGACGACGAGGCCGCGATCGTCCTTCGCCGCGATGTTCGGCCGACGGATGCGCGCAGTGTCGCTGGAGGCGCTCGGCGTGGGTGCAACGGTCGTCGTCAGCTCGCGGGCGGCCGCGTCGACGTTGACGAACGTGTCATCGGGATCGGCATCGCGCGAAGCCTGCCAGCGCCGGAAGCCGAACAGCCCGGCCAGCAGCGCGAGCAGGCCCACGGGCACGTACCAGAACTGCTGCAGGCCATCCACGATGCCGGACAGCATCGAGGGTTCTTCGTCGCGCTTGGCCGGACGCTCGCGCCGCGGCTTGGCCTGCATCGGCGACTCGGCCTGCTCGTCGGCTACGGCGGCGGGTGGCGCGTCCGCAGCGGGTGCATCGGTCGCCGGGGCATCGCCGGTAGCCGGATCCGTGGCGGCCGGTGTGTCGGCCGCGGCGACCGGCGTGGCCGGAGCCGGCGCAGGCTCTGCGACCGGAGCGGGCGCGGCAGGCGTCGCCGCGCCGGGCGCAGCGGCTGCGCCGAGGCGGCGCTGCAGCTCGGCGAGTTCGGTGTTGCGCAGTTCGAGCAGGCGCTTGGTGTTGGCGAGTTCCGACTCGAGCTGGGTCAGGCGACCGCGCAGCTGCTCTGCCTCGCGGGCGCTCTGCGCGGCTGCCGCGCCGCCAGCACCAGACGCGGCGGTGGCGGGCGCAGGGGTTTCGGTGGGCGCCACGAGACGCAGCCGGCCCTCGCCGGCCGGCGCCGGCGTCCCGGGTGCTGCGGCCGCAGTGCGACCGCGCCAGATCGAGCCCTGGCGACGGACTTCGGCGGCGGCGGCCGCGGCCGACTCGCTCGTGATCGTGCCGGCATCCGGCACGCGCAGCACGGCACCGGCGCGCAGGTCGTTCATCGAACCTTCGAACGCCTGCGGGTTGGCGCGGTACAGCGCGACCATGGCCTGCTCGCGCGTGGCATCGCCGGCGACGCGCGCCGCGATGCCGCTCAGCGTGTCGCCACGCTGCACCGTGTAGCTGTCGACGGATGCGGCGGGCGCGGGTGCGCTGCGCGGCGGGGCCGCCGGACGTTCCACGGCGCCGCTGCGCGGCGCCGCAGTGCTCGGACCTGCGACCGGTGCCGCGGGCGCGGCGGCCGGGGCGGCCGGCGCGAACACCGGCGGATCGAGCAGCATCGTGTATTCACGCACGAGCCGGCCGCGACCCCAGTTGGCGTCGACGAGCACCGTGACGAACGGCTCGGTGATGGCTTCGCGGGAGCGCAGCCGCAGGACCTCGCGGCCGTCGGGCGTACGCGAGCGGGTGACCGTGACATTGGCGAGGAACGCCGGCCATTCGAGGCCGTAACGCGCGAACGTCTCGCGCGATGCCAGCTGCGCGCGCAGCGAGGCAAGCTCGTCGGCGGAAGCATTGACGAGCTCGATTTCGGCATCCAGCGGCGCGTTGAGCGTCGAGTTGAGCCGGATGTCTCCGAGACCGAGGGCATGGACCGCCGGCGACATGGCCGACAGCACGAGCATTGCCCGCACCCACTGCTTAACG
>JALOSQ010000315.1 GCA_025458335.1 Ideonella sp. | reverse complement strand
CAGCGTGGTGTGGGCGGCTGCGCTGTACCTGGTGACCTTCCCGCTGTGGCTGTTGCTGTTCATCCCGGGGTGGATCGCCTGGTTCTGCGTCTCGGTGTGGTTCATCTACCGGGTCGTCAAAGGCTGGCTGGCGCTCAACGACCGGCGGCCCATGCCCATGCGCTGACCGCGCACCCGACCCGGCGCCTGCGACCCCACCACGACCCGTTCACGCTCACTCTCCCAGGGAAGCCCCGATGACCCATCCCGCGGATCCCGGCTGCATCTTCTGCAAGATCGTGGCCGGCCAGGTGCCGTCGCGCAAGGTGCACGAGGACGACCAGCTGCTGGCCTTCCACGACATCGCCCCGTGGGCGCCGGTGCATTTCCTGATCATTCCGAAGGCCCACATCCCGACGCTGTACGACGCCTCGGACGAGTCGCATCAGGCGTTGCTGGGCCGCATGCTCTGGCTCGCGCCGCGGCTGGCCTTGCAGCTGGGCGTGACCAACGGCTTCAGGACCGTCATCAACACCGGGCCCGACGGGCACCAGGAAGTCGGCCATCTCCACGTCCACGTCATGGGCGGCCCCCGCCCGTGGGCCCGAGGGTGATGGGCGGGCGTCTTGTCCCTGCCACGGGCGTCGCCACATCGGTCCCCTAGAATCCACCGACTTTCTCCAGGAGAACCCCTATGGGTACGTTCAGCATCTGGCATTGGCTCATCGTGCTGCTGGTGGTGGTGCTGATCTTCGGCACCAAGAAGCTGAAGAACATCGGCTCGGACCTCGGCGGTGCCGTCAAGGGCTTCAAGGATGGCATGCAGTCCGGCGGCTCGTCTGAAGGCAGCGCGGCTGCCACCCCTCCGTCGCAGGTCACGCAGAACAAGTCCGCCGACGCGAACACCGTCGACGTCGAGGCCAAGACCAAGTCCTGAGCGCGATTCACCGCGGGCCGTCCGGGTCCGGCCCGTGCCGCGCGCCTGAGGCCCTCGCGCGCGACGCCCCCCTCGTACGATGCTCGACTTCGGATTCGACAAGCTGGCCCTCATCGGCGCCGTCGCGCTGATCGTGATCGGCCCCGAGAAGCTGCCGAAGGTGGCGCGCACGGTCGGCCACCTGCTCGGCAAGGCGCAGCGGTACGTGGCCGATGTCAAGGCCGAGGTCAACCGCTCGATCGAACTCGACGAACTGAAGAAGATGAAGACGCAGTTCGAGGACGCCGCCCGCGACGTCGAACGCAGCGTCAACACCGAGATCCAGCAGGCCTCGTCGGAGTTCGAGAAGACCTGGGAAGGCCTCGAGGGCGGCACCTCCGATTCCGGCGGCAGCGCCTACACGCCGCTGGCTGAACCGTCCCCGTCCTACAAGGCGCCGCGCAAGAACTGGCGGCTCAAGCGTGGCGCGACGCCGCAGTGGTACAAGCGCCGCCACGGCGTGCGCAGCCACGCCCAGTCGGGTGCGGCGCGCGTGGCCCGGTTCCGCCCCCGCCGTCCGGCGGCCTGACGCGCCTGGCCGTCCATGAGCACGCCCGATCCCGCCTCCGACCCCAAGCGCGACGAGCTCGAAGGCACCGAGCAGCCCTTCGTCAGCCACCTCGTCGAGTTGCGTGACCGCCTGATCCGGGTCGTCGTCGCGATCATCGCGGGCTTCGCGCTGCTGGCCTTCTACCCGGGCTTCGGCGGCATGTACGACCTGCTGGCCGAGCCGCTGGTGCGCCACCTGCCCGAAGGCGCCACCCTGATCGCCACCAATGTCATCTCGCCGGTGCTGGTCCCCCTGAAGATCACGCTGATGGGCGGCTTCCTGATCGTGCTGCCGTACGTGCTCTACCAGGTGTGGGCCTTCGTGGCGCCGGGCCTGTACAGCCACGAGAAGAAGCTGGTGGTGCCGCTGGTGATCTCCAGCACCCTGCTGTTCTTCCTCGGCGTGGCGTTCTGCTACTTCGCGGTCATCCCGGCGATGTCGAAGTTCATCCAGAGCTTCGCCCCGACCGCCATCACCGCGGCACCGGACATCGAGCAGTACTTCGGCTTCGTGCTGAACCTGTTCATCGTGTTCGGGCTGGCGTTCGAGGTGCCGGTGGCGGTGGTCGTGCTCGCGCGCGTGGGGGTGGTCACGATCGAGCAGCTGAAGAATTTCCGCGGCTACTTCATCGTCATCGCGTTCATCATCGCGGCGATCGTCACCCCGCCCGACGTCGTGTCGCAGCTCGCGCTGGCGATCCCGATGTGCCTGCTGTACGAACTCGGCATCGTCGCCGCGCGCGTGTTCATCAAGCACACGAAGGCACCCGAGGCCGACGCGGCAGCGAGCGACGCCGGCGCCAAGAGCTGAGCCGACGGCGACGCGGCCCCGCGAGCGGGCACGTCGGGCGGGACGCCTTGGTTCCTGCCGCCTTGTAGCCCGCAGGCCCGACCGTGGCCGAGGCCCGTGCTCGAATCAGTCGTCGCGGCCCTGCGAGCGGGGCCGCTGCCCGATGCGCACCGTCAGCTCGACCGACTGGTCCCGGCGCAGCACCGCGACGCGTGCGTCACTGCCGGGCTTGGCCTGAGCCACGGCGTTGAGCAGGTCGCGGCTGCCGCCGATCTCCTGCCCATCGAACGACTGGACGACGTCGGCTGGACGCAGTCCCGCCTCCCCGGCCGGGCCGCTGGCGAGCACGCCGCGGATCAGGGCGCCACGCGTGCTGGCCGGGATGCTCAGGTGGGCTGCCAACTCGGGCGTGACATCGCCGAGCTCGGCGCCGATCCAGCCGCGTACCACCGTGCCGTCGCGGATCAACGCGTCGAGCACCATGCGCGCGGTGTCCGCCGGCACGGCCAGGCCGATGCCCTGGAAGCCGCCGCTGCGGGTGTAGATCGCGGTGTTGATGCCCACCAGGTTGCCGTGGACATCGACCAGCGCGCCGCCCGAGTTGCCCGGGTTGATCGCGGCGTCGGTCTGGATGAAGTTCTCGTAGGTGTTGATGCCCAGCCCGCCGCGGTTGAGCGCGCTTACGATGCCCGAGGTCACCGTCTGGCCGAGGTTGTAGGGGTTGCCGATCGCCAGCACCACGTCGCCAACGCGCATCCCATCCCCCTTCGAGAAGGCCACGGTCGGCAGGTCGTCCAGCTCGATGCGCAGCACGGCGAGGTCGGTCTCGGGGTCCGAGCCCACGATGCGCGCCTGGGCC
>JALOSQ010000314.1 GCA_025458335.1 Ideonella sp. | reverse complement strand
CGGCGCCAGCGGCGACGAGGTCGAGCACTGTGGCAACGGTGCGCGCTGCTTCCTGCGCTACGTGCGCGACCGCGGCCTGACCGCCGAGCGCCGGGTGCGCGTGCGCACGGTGAACAACCTGATCGAGCTGGTCGAGGAGCCCGACGGCCGGGTCACCGTCGACATGAACGCGCCGGTCTTCGACCTCGACCGGGTGCCGTTCGATGCCGACGGCCTGTCGTGGCGGCCGGCAGCCGGTGCCAGTGCCGGCGCGGACTGGGGCCTGTGGCCGCTCGAGGTGGGTGGCCGGCGCGTCGACCTGGCGGTCCTGTCGATGGGCAACCCGCACGCGGTCGTCAACATCGCGCAGTGGCCCGGGTCGGAGGGCCGGCGCGGCGCCGACGTCGAGGCCGCTCCCGTCGGCACGCTGGGGCCTCTGATCGAGCGCCACCCGCGTTTCCCGCGCAAGGTGAACGTCGGCTTCCTGCAGGTCGCGTCGCGTACACGCATCCGGTTGCGCGTGTTCGAGCGGGACGCCGGACGTCGAGACCCGCGGCGGCACGCTCACCATCGCCTGGCAGGGCCGCAGCGAGGGCCTCGGGGCCCACGTGTTCATGACCGGCCCTGCCGAGACCGTGTTCCACGGCGAGATCGACCTGGAGGACCTGACTGCATGAGCCCGACCGCGCCGCTGGCCGGCATCACCGAGGCCGACATCGCCGAGTACCTGGCGCAAAACCCGGCGTTCTTCGAGCGCCATGCCGAACTGCTCGCCAGCGTGCAGCTGCGCAGCCCGCACGGGGCGCGGGCGGTGTCGCTGCAGGAGCGCCAGGCCGAGATGCTGCGCGAGCGGCATCGTGGCCTCGAGCAGCGCATCGTCGAGATGATCCGCCATGGCCAGGAGAACGTGGCGATCGCCGACAAGCTGCACCGCTGGATCCGCGCGATCCTGCTGGCCGAGCGCCCCGCCGACCTGCCCGACATCCTGGTGGGCGAGCTGCAGCACCAGTTCCTGATCCCGCAGGCCGCGGTGCGGCTGTGGAACCTCGATCCCGCGGTCGCGCGGGCGCTCGAGGGGCAGGGCTGCGTGCAAGAGGTGAGCGCCGACGCGAAGAGCTTCGCGCACAGCCTGACCATGCCCTACTGCGGCATGAACTCGGGCTTCGAAGCCGCCAGCTGGCTCGACGAGCCGCGCGCCGTGGCCTCGATGGCGATGATCCCGCTGCGCCATGCCGCCGCGATGCGCTCGCCCGACGGGCGCGACACGTACGGCCTGCTGGTGCTGGCCTCGCCGGACCCGACCCGCTATGGGTCGGACATGGGCGTGGAGTTCCTGATGCGCATCGGCGAGACCGCGAGCGCGGCGTTGTCGCGGCTGCTGCCGGCGCGCGAGAGCGACTGAGGGATGGCCATGGAGGGCGCGCCCGGCCCGAGCGGCGCGGCCGACGCGATCCAGCGCCACCTGACCCACCTGCGCGTCGAGCGGCGCCTGGCCGAGCGCACGCTCTCGATGTACGCCGAGGCGTTCGAGCGCTTGCGCCGGATGGCCGCCGAGGCCGGCGTCGAGGTGCGCGCCGTGCGCACGGTCCACGTGCGCCGCTGGGCGGCGCAGCTGCATGCAGGCGGGCTCGCGCCCCGCAGCATCGCGATCGTGCTGTCGGCGTGGCGCGGCCTCTACCGCTGGCTGGGCCGCCAGGGGGAGATCCCGGCCAACCCGGTCGACGGGGTCAAGGCACCCAAGGCGCCTCGCCTGCTGCCCAAGGCGCTTCCCGTGGACCAGGCGGTGGCGCTCGCCGAGCAGCGGCCAGCCCACACCGACCCGGTGCTCGCCGCGCGCGACCACGCCATGGTCGAACTGCTGTACGGCTGCGGACTGCGATCGGCCGAACTGCTCGGCCTCGACCTGGCCGCCTCGCCGGCTGCAGCCGGATGGATCGACCGGGCCGACGCCACCGCCCACGTGCTCGGCAAGGGTCGCAAGCGCCGCAGCGTCCCGGTGGGTCGGGCCGCGCTCGAGGCGCTCGAGGGGTGGCTCGTCGTGCGCCCGCGCCTGGCCCGGACCGACGAGGCGGCCCTGTTCGTGAGCCAGCGCGGCACGCGCCTGACCGCGGCGCAGTTGCGTGTGCGGCTCAAGTCGCTGGCCCTTCAGGCGGGGCTGCCCACCGGCGTGCACCCGCACATGCTGCGGCATTCGTTCGCGACGCACCTGCTGCAGTCCAGTGGCGACCTGCGCGCGGTGCAGGAGCTGCTCGGCCACGCGCACATCGCGACCACGCAGGTCTACACGCGGCTGGACTTCGGCCATCTCTCCAAGGTGTACGACGCGGCCCATCCGCGAGCGCGCAAGCGCAGCGGCTGACCGACGCCCGGCCCGGCGGTTAGGGGTGGCGTGGTGCGCGCCGACAATGGCCGCATGAAATCGATCCGCCTGCGCGAAGGCAAGGAGCGTTCACTCCTGCGCCGCCACCCCTGGGTGTTCGAGGGCAGTGTCGCCAAGGGGCGCGCCGACGCAGGCGAAACCGTGCGGGTCGAGGCGGCCGATGGGCGATTCCTGGCCTGGGCCGCGTACAGCCCGAGTTCGTCGATCCGCCTGCGCGCCTGGAGCTTCGACGAGGCCGAGCGCATCGATGCGGGCTTCTTCGCGCGGCGGGTCGAGGCCGCGGTGGCGGTGCGGGCCCGGCTGGCGATCGCCAGCGACGGCGTCCGTCTGGTGCATGGCGAGGCCGACGGGCTGCCGGGCGTGATTGTCGACCGCTACGGCGACGTGTTGAGCGCGCAGTTCCTGGCGGCCGGGGCCGAGCGCTGGAAGGCCACGCTCGCGGACGCGCTGATGGCCGCCACCGGCGCGTCAGCGCTGTACGAGCGCAGCGATTCGGGCGTGCGCCAGCTCGAGGGCCTCGACCCGGTCGCCGGCTGGCTGCGCGGCGGTTCCGTCGGTGGGGGAGTGCCCGGCGCGTCCGAGGCGCGCGGCGGGATCGGCGTCGGCAGTGGCGGCGATGCCGGCCCCACCGCCGAGCCGGTCGAGGTCACGATCGGCGAGCACGGCTGGCGCCTGAGCGTCGACGTGGCGCGTGGCCACAAGACCGGCTTCTACCTCGACCAGCGCGACAACCGGGCCCGCTTCGCGGCCTTGGTGCGGCAGTTGGGCGTGCGCCGGGTGCTCAACTGCTACAGCTACACCGGCGGCTTCAGCGTCGCGGCGCTGGCCGGCGGCGCGGCCGACGTGACCAGCGTGGACTCGTCGGCGCCGGCCCTGCAGCGCGCGGCAGCGCATGCCGCCTTGAACGCCGGGCCGCTGGGCTTCGACGCGTCTCGGCACCGCGTGCTCGACGCCGACGTCAACCAGACGCTGCGCGACGCGCTCAAGCGCGGCGAGCGCTTCGACGCGATCGTGCTCGACCCGCCCAAGTTCGCGCCCAGCGCGGCGCATGCCGAGCGGGCTGCACGCGCCTACAAGGACATCAACCGCCTCGCGCTCAAGCTGCTCGAGCCCGGTGGCCTGCTGCTGACCTTCAGCTGCTCGGGCGGGGTGGGGCCGGAGCTGTTCCACAAGATCGTCGCCGGCGCCGCGATGGATGCCGAGGTCGACGGCTTCATCCTGCACCGGCTCGAGGCAGCGCCAGACCACCCGCAGACGCTCGCACCGGCTCGAGGCAGCGCCAGACCACCCGCAGACGCTCGCCTTTCCGGAGGGTGAGTACCTGAAGGGGCTGGCGATCCTGCGGCGCTGAACGGGGGCTTCGCCGCGCCGGCGGCCATCCACCGACGGGTGCTCAGCCGCCCAACGCAGCCCTCAGGGCTCGGGCGAGCGTGTCGATCTCCGGATCGCGCAACGGCACGAGTTCGAGCAGCAGCTCCCCACGGTCCGCGTGCTGGTCGATGACCCACACGGGCGGTGTGCCCGCACGCAGTCGTTCGGCCAGGGCGCGGGCCCCGAGTGGGGCCTCGTGGCCCAGCTGAAGTCGCACCCGTTCGAAAGGCAGGCCGGTCGGGTCGGGCGCGGCCGTCACCGTCACGCCGGGCCACCGATGGTGCCGGCCAGCGCTTCCTTGGTGGGCTTCATCGCGCGGCCGATGCCTCGCTGCTGGGCGGCGACCGCCCGCACCCAGGGGGCGTGGCCCAGCACCAGGCCGGCGGTCGGCGCGGCCAGGTACTTCTGCGCGCTGAACACGACGAGGTCGGCGCCGCAGCACGCCAGCTCGCGCATGCGCAGGTCCTGTGCCGCCGCATCGACGATCACCACCACGCCCGCCGCCCGGCCGAGGGCCACCGCGGTGGCCAAATCGGGAGCGTCGCCGCGAACGAGTCTCGACGTCACCAGCAGCAGCGCGCCGCAGTCGGGCCCGGCCAGGGCAGCGCGGAGATC
>JALOSQ010000313.1 GCA_025458335.1 Ideonella sp. | reverse complement strand
AGCCAGACCCTGCGCAAGGCGGCCGAGGTGCCGGGCAAGGTGGCACGCAGCGTGTCCGCGCCGAGCGCCGGCGTCGCGGCCGCCCCCCGTCGCAAGGCGACCAAGGCCGGCGCGCGACCGCGACGCTCGACCTGACCGCCGCCCCTGCCGGGGGCATGGACGGTTGCTTGCTGCACACTGCAACGTCCCTTATGAATCCGTTCCTGCACGCCCATGCGCTCCACCCCGATTGGCGGGTGGCGTTGTCCCAGGTCCTGCAGCGGGTCGAGCGTCAGTCGAGCCGGCCGGGAGCCCTGACCGAGCCAACCCTCGGATGGGTCTACATCACCGACCATTTCGCGCCGCATGCCGAGGCCATCTACGACGGCTTGCACCGGCAGTGGCCGCATACGCACTGGGTGGGCGCGACCGGAGTGGGGGTGTGCGCCAGCGGCGTCGAGTACTTCGACCAGCCCGCGCTCGTCGTGATGCTCGCCGACCTGCCCGAGACCCGGTTCCGGGTGTTCTCCGGCGCCAACCCCCTCATCTCGGGGGCCTCACGGGCACGCGGCTTCGACGCCGCCACCGCGCTGGTGCATGCCGACCCGCAGGTCACCGACCTGTCCGACCTCGTGCACGAGATGAGCGACCGCACCAGCACCGGCTACCTGTTCGGCGGTCTGGCGTCGTCCCGGGCACAAGCCTGGCAGTTCGCCGACGGTGTCTATGCCGGCGGGCTGTCGGGCGTCGCCTTCAGCCGCGACGTGGCGCTGCTGTCGCGGGTCACCCAGGGATGCCACCCGGTCGGCCCGGTGCGCCGCATCACCGCGGCGCAACGCAACCTCATCACCCGCCTGGACGACCTGCCCGCCCTCGACTGCCTGCTGCAGGACCTCGATGCGAGCGAGTCCGAGCCGCGAGCGGCTTTCGAGAAGCTTCAGCGCGTGCTGGTCGGGCTGAGCGCGCCCGGCGACGTGCTGCTGTCGCGACCGGGCCAGTTCGGCAACGACACGGTCGTGCGCCACGTCGCCGGGTTCGACCCCCAGCAGCGCGGGGTGGCGGTGGCCGATAGCGTCGAGGTCGGCATGCGCGCAGCCTTCTGCGTGCGCGACGTCGAGGCGGCGCGACGCGACCTCGTGCGCATCTGCACCGAGATCCGCGAAGAGCTCGAGCCCGAGGGCGCGTGGCGCGAGCCCGCCCCGGTCACCGCCCTCGGCACCGGCGCCGAGGGTGGCGCGTCCGGGGCGGCCCGTATCGCCGGCGCCATCTACGTCAGTTGCGCCGGCCGAGGCGGTCCGCACTTCGGCGGCCCGTCCGCGGAACTCGCCCTGATCCGCCAGTCGCTCGGTGACGTGCCGCTGGCCGGTTTCTTCGCCGCGGGCGAGATCGCCCGGCACCACGTCTACGGTTACACCGGGGTGCTCACCTTGTTCACGATGCCCGCCTGAGCGTCCCGCCGGCCCGGCTTTGCGCCAGGGTCAAAGCCGAATTGACCCTGGTGCCGGCCGCGTCGGTGTTGGGCGGCCTCCCTGCACAGTACAGTCCCCCACCCGCGTGGAGGCCCCCGTTCCCCGCATGTCCGCCCTGCCTGAAACCCTCGAACCCGACGCCCTGTCGCGCGCCGCGCGCCAGTCCCAGGTGGTCGCCGAACTGCGCGGCGTGCTGCCCGCGCACGCGCTGCTCTGGCAGCGCGAGGACGTCGTGCCCTACGAGTGCGATGGCCTGACCGCCTACCGGGAGCACCCGCTGGTCGTGGCGCTGCCCGAGAGCGAGGAGCAGGTCGCCGCGGTCCTGCGGGCCTGCCACAGGCTGAACGTGCCGGTCGTGGCCCGCGGCGCCGGCACCGGGCTGTCCGGCGGGGCCATGCCGCACCGGCTGGGCGTCACCCTCAGCCTGGCCAAGTTCAACCGCATCCTGAAGCTCGACCCTGTCAGCCGCACCGCGGTCGTGCAATGCGGCGTGCGCAATCTGGCCATCAGCGAGGCGGCGGCACCGCACGGCCTGTACTACGCACCCGACCCGTCGAGCCAGATCGCCTGCACGATCGGCGGCAACGTGGCGGAGAACTCGGGCGGCGTGCACTGCCTCAAGTACGGGCTGACGCTGCACAACGTGCTGCGTGTCAGGGGGTTCACGATCGAGGGGGAGCCGATCGAGTTCGGCTCGGAGGCCCTCGACGCAGAGGGCCTGGACCTGCTTGCGGTGGTCGTGGGCAGCGAGGGCATGCTGGCCGTGACCACCGAAGTCACCGTCCGGCTCGTGCCCAAGCCGGTGCTGGCGCGCTGCATCATGGCCAGCTTCGCCGACATCCGGCAGGCCGGCGAGGCCGTGGCCGGCGTGATCGCGGCGGGCATCATCCCCGCCGGCCTCGAGATGATGGACAAGCCGATGACCGCGGCGGTCGAGGACTTCGTCCACGCCGGGTACGACCTCGACGCCGAAGCGATCCTGCTGTGCGAGAGCGACGGCACGCCCGAGGAGGTCGAGGAGGAGATCGGCCGCATGGTCGAGGTGCTGCGCGCCTGCGGCGCCACCCGGACCGCGCAAGCGGCTGGCCGACATCCTGCTGGCCATTGCCGAGATGGAGAAGAAGCACGGGCTGCGCTGCGCCAACGTGTTCCACGCCGGCGATGGCAACCTGCACCCGCTGATCCTGTTCGACGGCAACGACCCCGACCAGCTGCGGCGCGCCGAGGCCTTCGGCGCCGACATCCTGGAGACCAGCGTCGAGATGGGCGGCACCATCACCGGCGAGCACGGCGTGGGCGTCGAGAAGCTCGGCTCGATGTGCGTCCAGTTCAGCCCGGCCGAGCGCGAGCAGATGCTGGCGTTGAAGGCCGCGTTCGATCCGAAGTCGCTGCTCAACCCCGGCAAGGTCATTCCGACGCTCGTGCGATGCGCCGAGTACGGGAAGATGCATGTCAAGCGCGGGCTGCTGCCTTTCGCAGACATCCCGAGGTTCTGAGCCCGCGCACCCGATGAACGCGCTGACCTGCGGGGATCCCGCACTGCAGATCCTCGTCGACCGGGTGCGCGATGCCGCGGCCGCCGGCGCGCAGTTGCGCATCCGCGGCGGCGGCACCAAGGACTTCTACGGCGAGGCCTCGGTCGGCGAGGTGCTCGACACCAACGTGCTCGAAGGCATCTCGAGCTACGAACCCACCGAGCTGGTGGTCACCGCGCGCTGTGGCACCGGGCTTGCCGAACTCGAGTCGACGCTGGCCGAGCGCGGCCAGTGCCTGGCCTTCGAGCCCCCGCACTTCGGCGCCGGCGGCACGGTCGGTGGCATGGTGGCGGCCGGCCTCGCCGGGCCGAGCCGCGCCGCCGTCGGCTCGGTGCGCGATTTCGTGCTCGGGGCCACGCTGCTCAACGGCCGCGGCGAGGTGCTGAGCTTCGGCGGCCAGGTGATGAAGAACGTGGCCGGCTACGACGTCGCCCGACTGCTCGCCGGTTCGCTCGGCACGCTGGGGGTGATCCTCGAGGTGTCGCTGAAGGTGCTGCCGGCAGCTCCGGCCACCGAGACGCTTCGTTTCGAGCTCGACGAGGCGGCGGCCATCGCGCAGCTCCAGCGGTGGGGCGGGCAACCGCTGCCGCTGAATGCGTCGGCGTGGTGGGACGGCACGCTGGTCGTGCGCCTGCGCGGTGCTGCCGCCGCGGTCGCCGCGGCCGGCCGGCAGCTCGGCGGCGAGCGCGTCGATGACGCTGCCGCAGCGGCCTTCTGGACCGGTCTGCGCAACCACCGTGACGAGTTCTTCCGCCGGGCCGAGGCCGCGCTCGACCAGGGGGCACGCCTGTGGCGCCTGTCAGTGCCGGCGGCCGCAGCACCGCTGGCCCTGCCCGGCGAACGGCTCATCGAGTGGGGTGGCGCACAGCGCTGGTGGGTCACCGACGCACCGGCGGCGGCCGTGCGCGCCGCGGCGCTGGGCGCCGGCGGCCACGCGACGATCTTCCGCGGCCACGACCGGCGCGACGGCGTGTTCTCGCCCCTCAAGTCGCCGCTCGACCGGATCCACCGCGAGCTCAAGCGCGCCTTCGATCCGTCGGGCGTGTTCAATCCGGGCCGCCTGTATCCCGGCCTCTGACCGGCCCGATCCGCCAGTTCCGGCTCCAGCGCCCGCCGCCACGGCCCAACCCGATCCCCCAGGACGCCCTCCGTTCGCGCCGAGCGCCGCATGCAGACCCACCTGAGTCCCGAGTTCCAGGGCACCCCCGACGGCGAGACCGCCGAAGCCATCCTGCGCAAGTGCGTGCACTGCGGCTTCTGCACCGCGACCTGCCCGACCTACCAGCTGCTCGGTGACGAACTCGACGGCCCACGCGGGCGCATCTACCTGATCAAGCAGGTGCTCGAGGGCGAGGCCCCGACACGCAAGACGCAGCAGCACCTCGACCGCTGCCTGACCTGCCGCAACTGCGAGACCACCTGCCCGTCGGGTGTCGAGTACGGGCATCTGGTCGACATCGGGCGCAAGATCGTCGAGGCCAAGGTGGAGCGACCCGCCGGCGAGCGTGCCGTGCGCTGGGCGCTCAAGGAGGGGCTGCCGTCACCGGCTTTCGGCCCGGCGATGAAGCTCGGCCAGCTCGTGCGGCCGCTGCTGCCCGGCGCGTTGCGCCAGAAGGTGCCGGCACCCGGCCCGGGGGGCGCGCACCGCTGGCCCACCCGCAGCCACCCGCGCAAGGTGCTCATGCTGCTGGGCTGCGTGCAGCCGTCGATGATGCCCAACATCAACAGCGCCACCGCGCGCGTGCTCGACGCCGCCGGCATCCAGACCCTGGTGGCCGACGGCGCCGGCTGCTGCGGCGCGGTGCGCTACCACCTGAACGACCACGATGGCGGTCTCGCGGACATGCGCCGAAACATCGACGCCTGGTGGCCGCTCGTCGAGGGGCTCACGTCTCAGGGCCGCGTCGAGGCGATCGTGATGAACGCCTCGGGCTGCGGCGCGATGGTCAAGGACTATGGCCACGCGCTGGCCCGCGACCCTGCGTACGCCGACAAGGCGCGCCGGATCAGCGACCTGACGCGCGACCTGAGCGAGCTGCTGCCCGACCTGGTCGCGACGCTGGAGCCGCGCCTGGCGCGACACGCCGACGGCCGCCCCCGGCTGCGCTCGGCGCCACCCGATGGTCCGATGCGCCTGGCCTTCCACCCACCCTGCACGCTGCAGCACGGGCAGAAGCTGCGCGGCGGCGTGGAGGCGCAGCTGGCGCGCCTGGGCTTCGACATCCGCACGGCCCCGACCGAAAGCCACCTGTGCTGCGGCTCGGCCGGCACCTACTCGGTGCTGCAACCCGAACTCGCCACCCAGCTGCGCGACCGCAAGCTCGGCGTGCTCGCGCCGATCGAGCCGCACGCGATCGTCTCGGCCAACATCGGCTGCATCCAGCACCTGCAGACCGGCACGGCCACGCCGGTGCGCCACTGGGTCGAGGTGCTCGACGAGGCGCTGGCCGGCTGAGCGGCACCAGCCGAGGTCAGGCGACGACCAGGGCCGACGGCAGCCGGTGGACCCGTGGGGGACGGCGGGCGGGTGGCGGCGCCGCCTGGCCCATCGCCGCGGCCGCGAGCGCGGCCGCCCAGCGCGCCTCGCGCACCTCGTCCAGGCGCAGGCCCCAGGCATCCAGCAGGCCCCAGAACACGCCGGACTCGGCCGGATGCAGGCGCCGGTCGCTGCGGATCACCTCAAATGCCAGCTGCAGCACCAG
>JALOSQ010000312.1 GCA_025458335.1 Ideonella sp. | reverse complement strand
CGGTTGTTGACCGGCGCGTTGTCCCAGACCTCGCGCAGCTTCTTGAGCGCCGCGATCGCGCGGGGGTCGCTGTCGGACAGGATGTTGAAGTCCATGCCCTGGAATTCCTTCGACGGATCCCAGTCCTTGGGCATCAGGTCGTCCCACTTGATCTCGCGGAAGCTCGGCGGCCGCGGGCTGGCGGGCCGTGGCAGCGGTGCGCTGGCGTTCGGCCGGGCGGGGGGCGGGCCCACGGGCGGGGTCAGCAGCGGATGCGGCCCGGCGGCTCCTTGCGCGCGGGCGACGGTGGGCAGCGCGAGGGCGGCGGGCACGGCCAGCCCCAGGCGGATCAGTCGGCGTCGGTCGGCGTGGATCATGGTGTCGTCGGGGTGTCGGCGGCGCGGGCCTGTCGGGCGACCCGGGCGGATCGAGCGGCCTGAGCCTCGGGGGGCAAGAGCAGTCGAATGGCGTAGGCGTCGCCGGGATTGTCGGGCGGCCGCGGGCTCGGCGTGCGGCGAAGGGACACGGGCGCGGAGCGCCTACACGCGCGGCGACAGCCCGTCGGACAGCGACAGGCGGTAGGCGCGCCACCCCGGCACCAGGCTGGCCAGCAGGCCCGCCGCGGCCACCCCGCCGATGACCATCCACTGGGTGACCGTGGGCAGCGCCACCTGCAGCGCGATGCCCTGCGACGCCTGCACCCAGGGCCCCGCCAGCGCAATCGCGGTCCAGGCCGCAACGGCGCCGAGCGCCAGCCCGGCCAGGGTCACCAGCAGCCCCTCGCCCGCCAGCAGCCACAGCACGTGGCGCGGGGCCGCGCCCACTGCGCGCAGCACAGCGAGTTCGCGTCGGCGCTCGTTCAGGCTTGCCAGCACCACCGAAACCAGCCCGGCCAGGCTGACCAGGGCCACCAGCACCGAGACGCCCTGCAAGGCGCGCTCGCCCAGGCCGATCGCCTGCCACAGCTCGTCGAGCGCCACGCCGGGCAGCACGGCCATCAGCGGCTCGCCGGTGTACTCGGCCACGTGGCGCTGCACCGCGAACACCGCGGCGCGGCCGCGCAGGCCGACCAGCGCCGCGGTGACCTCCTTGGGTGCGAGGTCGAACTTGCGCGCTGCCTCGGCCGGGATGCTGAAGCCCGGCATCGGCGCGCCGCCCGCCCAGTCGAGGTGGATGGCGGTGATCGCCTCCAGGCTCACGTGCACCGTGCGGTCGACCGGGGTGCCGGTGGGCTGCAGGATGCCGACGATGGTGAAGGGCTTGTCGGCGTGCTCGACCCCGGGCGTGCTGCCGGTGCCGTGCGTGAGCGTGATCTGCTGCCCGATCACGTAGCCCAGGCGCTCGGCGACCTCGGCGCCGAGCACGGCCTCGTACAGCCCGTCGAGCGTGCCGGCGAAGGGCCGCCCGGTGGCCATCGCCAGCGGCTGGCGGTCGCCATAGCGGAAGTGCTCGAAGTACCCCGTGGTGGTGCCCAGCACCGCATAGCCACGGTGCGAGTCGCCCAGCGACATCGGCACGATCCACGCCACCGCGCGGTGGCGCGCCACGTGTTCCAGGCTCTCGGTGCGGATGTTGTTGGTGGCGCTGCCGATGCGGAACACCGAGTACAGCAGCAGCTGGACCGAGCCGGTGCGCGCGCCGACGATCAGGTCGGTGCCGCTCACCGATTGGGTGAAGCTCTCGCGCACGTCCTCGCGCACGCGCTCGACCACCAGCAGCAGGAAGGTCGCCAGCGCGATCGACAGCACGGTGAGGCCGAGCGTGTAGCGACGGTTCCAGGCGCTGCGCGCCGCGAGCGTGGCCAGGCCGCCGATCATGTGCGCGCCTCCTCGGCCGACCCGGCGCGGTTGACCTCGCCGAGCGCGAGCCGTTGGTCGAAGCGGCCGGCCAGTCGCTCGTCGTGGCTCACGAACACCAGGGTGCTGCCGGCCGCGCGGCACTGGCCGAGCAGCAGGTCCATGAACTGGTCGCGCCGGGCCGCGTCGAGTGCCGAGGTCGGCTCGTCGGCCAGCACCAGCTCCGGGCCGCCGATCAGCGCCCGCGCGGCCGCGACCCGCTGCTGCTGGCCCACCGACAGCTCGACGGCCGGCCGTGACCAGTCGACGCGCGCCAGCCCCATCTGTTTGAGCAGCGACTCGGCGCATCGGCGCACCGCGTCGCGGGCGCTCGAGCCCGGGGCGCCAGCCGACGCGGCCGCCCGCTGCGCGCGCCGCGGCGAGAAGCGGCAAGGCAGCAGCACGTTGTCGATCACGCTGAGGTACGGCAGCAGGTTGAACTGCTGGAACAGCACGCCCACGTGGTCGGCGCGGAAGGCGTCGCGGCGTGCGCCGGCCAGGGCGGACCAGCGCTGGCCGAGCACGCGGCAGTCGCCGGCCTGCGGCACCAGCACGCCGGCCAGCACGCCCAGCAGCGTGCTCTTGCCGGTGCCGCTGGGCCCGTGCAGGAACACGGTGCGGCCCGCCTCGAGGCGCAGGTGCGGCACGTCGAGCACCACGGTGGCGGAGCGCGGCCACGCGAAGCGCAGGCCGTCGATCTCCGCCACCGGTGTCGGTGCCTCGACCGCGCGCGCGGTGCCTGACGGGGGCACGGCGTCCAGCTCCACCGGCAGGGTGTCCTCGGGGGTCATCGGGCGGCTATGCCGGAAGTCGAGGCCTCGACGCGCATCGTGAAGGGCGGATTCGGCGGTGCCGACTCGCGGCGGCTCAGCGCGCCAGCGTCAGCCGCGCGGAGGCCGGCCGCAGCGTCGCCTTGGACTGCCCCTTCGGCCCGGCCACCTGGGCCTCGATGCGCTTGAAGCCGGTGAACGCGCTGAACAGGCCGACGTCGACGTGCCGGAGCTCGGCCGGTTCGCGGCAGTCGAACTCGAAGCGGCCGGCAAGGTCCGCGTGCCCGTCCTCGACCTTCGCTGGCTCCCCGCCGCCGGCCGCCTTGAGGCCCAGCACCGGGGCCTCGAGGTTGACGCTGGACAGCACGCAGCCGGCCTCGACATAGGTCTTGAACAGACCCTCGGCGGCACGCAGCTTGGCGATCGCCGCGTCGGCGCGCTGGCGCTCGGCGGCATTGCGCGGCGCCCGCTCGAAGCCGATCAGGTTGTCCAGCGGCGTGTCGAGCTCGATCACGAGCTTGGATCCGTCGACCACCACCGCCAGCTGGGCGACGCCGTGCTGGTGCGCCTTGCCGTGCGCCCA
>JALOSQ010000048.1 GCA_025458335.1 Ideonella sp. | reverse complement strand
GGCCGCGACCTGCTGACCGAGCCCGAGGCCAAGGCCTTGCTCGCCGCCTGCGGCATCCCGGTGGTCGCGACCCGGGTCGTGGCGGCGGACCCTGACGCTGCGTGCGTGGCGGCGACGGCGATCGGCCTGCCCGTGGCCATCAAGATCCTGTCGACCGAGATCACGCACAAGTCCGACGTCGGTGGCGTGGCGCTCAACCTCGACACGCCCGAGGCGGTGCGCGAGGCCGCCAAGGCGATGCTGCAGCGCGTGCGGGCGCTGCGCCCTGGCGCGCCGATCCAGGGCTTCACGGTCCAGCAGATGGTGCGGCGGGGCCATGCCCAGGAGCTGATCGTCGGCGCCAGCATCGACCCGGTGTTCGGGCCGGTGATCCTGTTCGGCGCCGGCGGCACTGCCGTCGAGGTGCTGGCCGACCGTGCCATCGCGCTGCCGCCACTGAACGCACCGCTGGCCCGGGCGCTGGTGGACCGCACGCGGATCGCGCGCTTGCTCGCCGGCTACCGCGACCGTCCGCCGGCCGACCGTGCCGCCCTCGAGCGCGTGCTCGTCGCGGTGTCGCAGCTGCTGGCCGACGTGCCCGAGATCGCGGAGCTCGACCTCAACCCCCTGTTGCTCGACGAGAACGGGGCCATGGCGCTCGACGCGCGCGTGCGGCTGTCGGCGTCGGCGCCGGCCGGGGCCGAGCACTTCGCGATTCGCCCGTACCCGGAGGAACTGGTCGAACCCGCCCTCGTGAAGGCCCGCCCGGTCGAACTGCGTCCGATCCGGCCCGAGGACGAGGTCCAGCATCGCCGCTTCCTCGAGTCGCTCGACCCGGACGACCTGCGCATGCGCATCTTCTACAGCCGGCGCAGCATCGAGCGCAGCGAGCTCGCGCGCCTGACCCAGATCGACTACGAGCGCGAGATGGCGTTTGTCGCCGTCGACCGCACACCGGACGGGACCGAGCAGACGCTCGGCGTGGTCCGCGCGGTGATCGACCCCGACAACGTCGACGCCGAGTTCGGCATCATCGTGCGCAGCGACCTCAAGGGCAGTGGCCTGGGCTCGTGCCTGATGCGCAAGCTGATCCGCTACCTTCAGGCGCGTGGCACGCACCGCCTCGTGGGCACCGTGCTGGCCGCCAACACCCGGATGCTCGAACTCGCCGAGCGGCTGGGGTTCGAGGTCGGGCCGCCCGACGTGCACGAAGGCACCCGGGCCATCCACCTGACGCTGTAGCGGCCGTCGCTCAAGGGGCCCGAACCCGGATCTGCAGCAAACGCGCTGACGTCCGTTCGGCCGATCGCGACGACAGCACGCCGCTCGACTCCGAGCGTCGCTCGTCGAGGCTGCGCGCCACCGTCACCCACTCGTCGAGCGGCACCTGCACCGTCGTCAGCGCCACGGCCTGCGCCGCGGGCCCGACGCGATCGCCGGGCAGGCCACCGCCGGGCAGTGCCGCCTCGGCCGTGAACTCGACCGTGACCGGCTCCTGACCTCCGGGCCAGACCGGCCGGACGCGAAAGCCCGTGGTCGACTCCGACCAGACCACCGCGGGCACGACCCTCGGGCCCTGCGGTGTCCACGCCACCTGCACGAATTGCCAAGGCGTCTGTGCCGCCACGCGCACGATGGCCTGCCCCCCGTTGAGCACGAGCACCTGCTGGACGGCGCCGGCAGCCTGCGCGCGATGCTCGGTGCGCCATTCGACCCCGGCCTGTGCGCTGATGCCCCCGGTGCCAGCCGTGATGCCGCCCGCCGTGACGCCGGCTTGCCGGCTCGTTCCCGCTTCGTCGAGGTCCTGCCGGACCTCGACGATCAGGTTGCGCATCGGCGGACGAAGTGCCTGGCTCGCAGCCGGAAGCGGCACGACGGCGGCGCCCGCGAACACCACGGCAAAGCACCCGCGCAATGCGTCCCGGCGCGACGCGGGGCGGTGTGGCCACCGGGAGTCGGGATCGTCGCGCGGGATCGAGGCGCATGGCGTGGGTGGCGGTCGGGTCATGGGGGATCTCCCGTGTCGGAGGGCCGCTGGACGGGCGTCGGCGGGGCCGGGGCCGAGGCTGGCACCGGCGCTGGACCCGGCGGGCGCGCGCGCCGCAGCCGCGGCCCCAGCACGCTCACCGCCAGGCCCGCCATCACGAGTGCGGCCGCCGCGAGCTTCCACGCGGGCAGCGATTCACCGAGCACGATCGCCGAGGTCGTCATCCCGAACACCGGCACCCCCAACGCGAGCGGGGAGACCTCACTCGCGGCGTAGCGGGCCAGCAGCCATCCCCAGGCGGCGTAGCCGAACAGCGTGTTGCCCACCGACTGCCACAGCACCGCCGCCCAGGTCATCGGGCCGGCGGTCGCCAGCCCGCGCGCCATCGCATCGGGCCCTTCGATCACCCAGGACAGCGCGAGCAGCGGCACGACCGCGAAGCCGCTCGACCACACGACGAACGCCAGCATGTCCACGCGCGGGCCTCGCTGGGCCACCAGGTTCCCGGCCGCCCACGACAGCGCGGCCAGCAGCACCAGCGCGAGCCCGAGGCCCGTGGCGCTGCCATCGGTGCGCCAGGCAATCAGCGCGACCCCGGCCGCCGCCAGTAGCAGGCCGACCGCGTGGTGGCGCAGCGGCCGTTCGCCGTTCAGCCACACCGCCAGCCCGATCGTGAAGAAGACCTGGGTCTGGATGACGAGCGAGGCCAAGCCCGGCGAGATCTGGTCGCGCATGGCGATGAACAGGAGCCCGAACTGGCCGACGCCGATCAGCCCCCCATACGCCGCGAGCCGACGCCAGCCGACGGCCGGGCGACGCACCAGCAGGGCCGCTGGCAGGAACGCGAAGGCATAGCGAAGGGCCGCGAGCAGCAGCGGCGGCAGGTCCTCCAGCGCCGCCTTGATGACGACGAAGTTGCTGCCCCAGACCGCGACGACAGCCAGGGCGAGGAGCAGGTGGGGCAGCCGGAGGCCGACCGCGGCGTCCGGATCGCGCATGCGGTCATTCTGGCCGCGCCGCGCCCCGCCCGCCTCGGCGCCCAATCAGGAATCGCTGCGCGACAGCCGGTGACGCACCTTGTGGGCGAATCGCGCGGCAATGGGCGGCAACCAGTCGTTGAGGTACTGCCAGCGCCGGAATGACGCCGCTTCCCGGTGGACAGCCGCGTCATCGCCAGGACGGGCCTGGTACATGGTGTCGTGCGCCGGCACCTCCCGGTAGATGGCGTCGCTCGCGGTGTAGTAATACAGCGCCATGGATCGGCGCTTGACCCCCTCAGGGGTCTGCAAGGGGTCGGGATGGCCGTGCCAGCTCGTGGCATCGGTGTTGAACACGACGCACCGGTTCAGGATCGGGCTCACCCGCTTCACACACTGCGTCATGCCGCGGTCCCACAGCTCCAGCTGTCCGTTCCACGCGTCGTCCCAGGACTCGTTCAGGTAGACGAGCAGGTTCATGCGGCGCTGCAGGTTCAGCCGCTCGTTGATGCGGAAATCCGCGTGGATGCCCAGCAGCCCGCCGCGAGAGGTCTCGTGGAATCCTCCGCCCTCGAAATAGGGATCGGGCAACAACTTCGGGATCCCGGTCAGCCCCTCGAGGAACTGCAGCACCGGCCTGGAGTTGAAAAAGTGGAAGAGCTCGCGCGAGAACGCGTTGCAGTCCTCGGGCATGACCTGGCGCTTGTACTGGCCCCCGTACCCGATCGCGAAGTTGACATCCGTCTCGATCGGCCGGGCGGGGAAATTCTCGAGGATCTTGCGGACCAGGCCGTCGGGGAGGAAGTTGTCGATGATGATGTGCGGAAACGGATCGGCGCCCACGTAGTCGGACTGCAGCATCTCGCCGAGGGAACGCGCCTCGCGCGACGACATCGACAGCCCGTCGTCGTAATCGATCGGAAGGGTCACGGCGTGGGCGTTCATGGGCGGGCTCGGCGGGCCGGGGGTGTACTGTTCGGTCCGCGGCGAGCGTAGCGCGGCGTCCACCTCGCCCCCGCTCGCGAGCCGTGCGGTTTTTGGGACTCCGAGGCACCGCGGCACCCCGGCGGCCCCGATTCCTAGCGCTCCAGGTGGCCAAGCGGCCACGCGCCGCCCGCCTTGACCTCGCCCAGGCTGAAGCTCGTATGCAGGTCCTTCACGTGCGGAAGCTTCAGCAGCACCTCGCGGGCAAAGCGCGAGAACGCGTCGAGGTCGGTGGCCAGCACCTGCAGCTCGAACGTGCCCGAGCCGCTGATGTAGTGGCAGGCCACCACCTCCGGCAGCTCGCGGATGACGCGCTCGAGTTCGTGCGTGGCCGCGGCGTTGTGGCGGTCGGCGTCCATCCGCACGAAGGCGAGCACGCCCAGGCCGATGCGCCGGCGGTCGATCTCGACCCGGTACCCGGTGATCACGCCGCTGGCCTCGAGCCGCCGCACCCGGCGCCAGGTCGGCGCAGCCGACAAGCCGATGCGCGCCGCGAGTTCGGCATTCGACAAGCGCGCGTCGGCCTGCAACTCGCGCAGGATCGCGATGTCGAACCGGTCGAGCGGCCCGGCCTGCGCGGGCGACGATTCAGGCTCGGGAGGGGGCGCTGGGCGGCCCGCGTAGCCTGGGGTTTTCCCGGATTCGGATCTCTTGAGCAATGGCCCCCTCCGTTGCGGGTTCGCGAAGCACGATCCTTTCGCAAGGATGTCCTTTTGGAGAACGATACGCAAGCACCTCGCCCGGCGTCTTGCCTAGACTGAGCCCACGTTGGCCTCACCGGAGCCCTGCATGAACGCCCCGCTGCCCGAGTCGATCCGCAAGGCCCTGGAAAGCGTCACGCTCGATGACAAATACGCGCTGGAAAGCGGCCGCGCGTTCATGAGCGGCGTGCAGGCGCTGGTGCGCCTGCCGATGCTGCAACGCCAGCGCGACGGGCGCGCCGGCCTCAACACCGCCGGCTTCATCAGCGGCTATCGCGGCTCTCCGCTCGGCGGCTACGACCAGGCCCTGTGGGCCGCGCGGCAGCACCTGGCTGCGCAGCACATCGTGTTCCAGCCTGGCGTCAACGAGGAGCTGGGCGCCACCGCCGTCTGGGGCACCCAGCAGCTCGACCTGTACCCGCAGAGCAAGAAGTTCGACGGCGTCTTCGGCATCTGGTACGGCAAGGGCCCCGGGGTGGATCGCTGCTCCGACGTGTTCAAGCACGCCAACATGGCCGGGACCGCCAGGCATGGCGGCGTGATCGCGGTGGCGGGCGACGACCACATCGCCAAGAGCTCGACCGCGCCGCACCAGAGCGACCACATCTTCAAGGCCTGCGGGCTGCCGGTGTTCTTCCCGTCGAGCGTGCAGGACATCCTGGACATGGGCCTGCACGCCTTCGCGATGAGCCGCTTCTCGGGGCTGTGGAGCGGCATGAAGACGATCCAGGAGGTGGTCGAGTCGGCGTCCTCCGTGTGGGTCGATCCCGAGCGGGTCGAGATCGCGCTGCCCACCGACTTCGCGATGCCGCCCGGCGGCCTGCACATCCGCTGGCCCGACCCGCCGCTCGAGCAGGAAGCGCGGCTGATGGACTACAAGTGGTATGCGGCGCTCGCCTACGTGCGCGCCAACCGGCTCAACCACAACGTGATCGCCGGCCCGAACGACCGGTTCGGCATCATCGCCAGCGGCAAGGCCTACAACGACACGCGCCAGGCGCTGGTCGACCTGGGCCTGGACGACGACACCTGCCGGCGGCTGGGCATCCGGCTGCACAAGGTCAACGTGGTCTGGCCCCTGGAGGCGACCATCACCCGCGAGTTCGCCGAGGGACTGCAGGAGATCCTTGTCGTCGAAGAGAAGCGCCAGGTCATCGAATACCAGCTCAAGGAGGAGCTGTACAACTGGCGGCCCGACGTGCGCCCGAACGTGCTCGGCAAGTTCGACGAGCCCGAGGGCGATTTCTCGGGTGGCGAGTGGGCCATGCCCAACCCGAGCGAGAACTGGCTGCTGCGCGCCAAGGCCGACCTGAGCCCGGCGCTGGTGGCCAAGGCGATCGCACGCCGCCTGAAGAAGCTCGGCGTGCCGCCGGAGGTCGAGCGCCGCATGGACGCGCGCCTGTCGGTGCTGGCCGCCCGCGAGCGCGAACTCTCGGCGCTGAAGGCCGACACCGGCGACCGCATCCCCTGGTTCTGCAGCGGCTGCCCGCACAACACGTCGACCAAGGTGCCGGAGGGCTCGCGCGCGATGGCCGGCATCGGCTGCCACTACATGGCGGTGTGGATGGACCGCTCGACCACCACCTTCAGCCAGATGGGCGGCGAGGGCGTGGCCTGGGTCGGGCAGGCGCCGTTCACGACCGACGCGCACGTGTTCGCCAACCTGGGCGACGGCACCTACTTCCACAGCGGCCTGCTGGCGATCCGGCAGGGCATCGCCGCGGGCGTGAACATCACCTACAAACTGCTCTACAACGACGCGGTCGCGATGACCGGCGGGCAGCGCGTCGGTGAGCGGCCCGAAGGCCACTCGGTGCTCCAGATCCAGAAGAGTCTGGTCGCCGAGGGCGTGACGCGCCTGGTGATCGTGAGCGACGAGCCCGAGAAGTACCGGGGCGCCACCCTCGAGTCCGGCGTGACGGTGCATCACCGCGACGAGCTCGACGCGATCCAGCGGCAGCTGCGCGAGGTCAAGGGCACCACGGTCATCCTCTACGACCAGACCTGCGCGACCGAGAAGCGCCGCCGCCGCAAGCGCGGCACGATGGCCACGCCAGCCAAGACCGTCGTCATCAACGAGCTCGTGTGCGAAGGCTGCGGCGACTGTGGCGTGCAGAGCAACTGCCTGTCGGTCGAGCCGGTCGAGACCGAGTTCGGCCGCAAGCGCCGCATCAACCAGAACACCTGCAACAAGGACTTCTCCTGTGTGAAGGGCTTCTGCCCGAGCTTCGTGACGGTCGAGGGCGGCACCTTGAAGAAGCCGTCGGTCGCGAAGCCGTCGCCCGACGCCGCGGCGCTGCCCCCGGTGCCCGAGCCGGCTCTGCCGGTGGCCGAGACCGCCTGGGGCATCGTGGTGGCCGGCGTCGGCGGCACTGGCGTGATCACGATCGGGCAGCTGCTGGGCATGGCCGCGCATCTCGAGGGCAAGGCCGTGGTCACCCAGGACTCGGCCGGACTCGCCCAGAAGGGCGGCGCCACCTGGAGCCACGTGCAGATCGCCGCGCGCGCGGATGCCATCCACACCACCAAGGTCGACACGGCCCAGGCCGACCTGGTGATCGCCTGCGACTCGATCGTCGGCGCCTCGAAGCCCACCCTGGCGGTGATGCAGGCGGGTCGCACCTACGTGACGCTGAACACGCACGGCACGCCGACCGCCGGCTTCGTGAAGAACGCCGACTGGCAGTTCCCCGGCGGCGCCTGCGAGTCGGCCGTGCGCGCCAGCGTGGGCGATGCGGGCCTCGGCGCCTTCGACGCCGAGCAGGTGGCGGTGCAGTTGCTCGGCGACTCGATCTACACCAACCCGCTCATGCTCGGCTACGCGTGGCAGCAGGGGCGCGTACCGCTGTCGCACGCCTCGCTGATGCGGGCGATCGAGCTCAACGGTGTTCAGGTCGCGAACAACCAGGCCGCCTTCGAGTGGGGGCGTCGATGCGCCCACGACCTCGCCGCGGTGCAGGCCCGGCTGCGTCCCGCGCAGGTGATCGAACTGGTCCGCAAGCCCTCGCTGGACGACGTGATCGCCACCCGCGAGCGCTTCCTCACCGGCTACCAGGACGCCGCCTACGCCGCGGCGTACCGCCGATTCGTCGACCGTGTGCGGGCCGCCGAGTCGCCGCTGGGCAGCACGCGGCTCACCGACGCGGTGGCGCGCGGGCTGTTCAAGCTGATGGCCTACAAGGACGAGTACGAGGTCGCGCGCCTGCACACCGACCCTGCGTTCACCGACAAGATCGCGTCGATGTTCGACGGGCCGGTGCGCCTGGTGCACCACCTGGCGCCGCCCGCCCTGGCCCGGCGCAACGAGCGCGGCGAGCTCGTCAAGCGCCCGTTCGGGTCCTGGGTCCGCCCCGCCTTCGCCCTGCTGGCGCGTCTGCGCTTCCTGCGCGGCACGGCCTTCGACCCGTTCGGGCGCACCGAGGAGCGCCGCACCGAGCGGGCCTTGATCGACGAGTACCGCACCACGATCGAGGAACTGATCGCCCGCCTCGACGCCGGTCGGCTGACGCTCGCCGTCGAGATCGCGCGGCTGCCGGAGGACATCCGTGGATACGGCCACGTCAAGGAACGCCATCTCGCCGCCGTGCGGCCGAAGTGGACTGCCCTGATGGCCCGCTGGCGGGAGGGCGAGTCCCAGCGCGCGGCCGCGTGATGAGCGGCGCGGCCGGGCGCCGGAGTCTCGATCACGGACCGCGTCGCGGCTACCAGCCGAACAGCGTGACCCCGGCGCCGAAGGAGGCCTGGCGGAAGTTGTAGTCGAGCAGCGTCTCGGCGTACCCGGTGAACGCCTGCACGTAGTAGCGGAGTCCCGCAGGCCTTGCGGTGTCGACCGGGAAGGTCCAGTCGAACTGCAACGAGCCCCGCCGGTCGAGGTTGGTGCGCCACTGCAAGGTCGCGGTCGCCAGGCCCGGCGTCCAGGCCGCCAGCAGGTCCAGTCGGCCGCGCCAGTCGACCAAGTCTGGGTTGTCGTTCGTCTCGGGGTCCTCCGACAGGCGCTGGTTCAGGCGACCGATGAGCGAGAACTCATTGCGTTCGACACCGGCCAGCAGGTAGAGGCGGTTCCAGCTGCGCGACAGCGGCAGCGCCTGGCCGTTCGACTGGTGGGCCAGCCCGAGCCCGCCCATGCGCAGCGTCCAGCCGGCGGGCAGCGCAGCGGGCAGCGGCACCACGTACAGCAGTTCGGGCTCGTGATCGGTGCTGCGGAACGGGGCCGAGATCTGCGTGCTGTACAGCTGCCACAGCGACTGCTGCGTGTAGCCGAACCACAGGTCCGCCCCGGGCAGGAACAGACCCTGCACGATCTTCGTGCGGATCGACAGCTGCACCTTGGCCTCGACGTCACGGTAGGCCGGCAACGGTGCTGCGACATTCAACGGGTTCGGGCTCGTCGGCGTCCGGTTCACCTGCGAGACGACACGCACCGGCAGGAAGTAGTTCGGGCGATAGCCGATGAAGTTGAAGGTTCCGCGCTTGCGTTCGGGCTCCAGTTCCCAAAGCGCCGCGAGGTAGCTGCCATTGCCCACGGACCCGGCCGGCGGCGGGGCTGACAGGGTGCCGCCCCCCCAGGCGGGGCCCGGGTCGGGCGCATCGGCCGGTGCCGTCCTCGGTGCGCGCAGGCCAGCGTCCTGTGCCGCGGCATCGAAACACGCCAGGCGATCGGCATCCAGCCGTAACTCAGCGCACGCCCGAAGCGCCGCCGGCCACGCGGGCGAGCCGACGGGCGGGGCGGCGCCCTCGCCGGATGCAGCGCCGGCGTGGGCGGCGGCCATGCCCACCAGCAACACCCAACACGGGCGGGCGCCGTGGCGAGCCTCGGCGAGGGTGGGTCGGATCGAGCCGCCAGACGTCATGCAAGGCAGTGTGCCTCGGCGCGCGAGCGGGCGCCGGGACAGCGCGGCACACGACGCGGGCGTTGCGTTCATCAGCACCCGCAGCCTTCGCGGCGGGCCCTGAAACGGGCCGCGGGCCCACAGGCTTGCGGGGGAGCCCCGGCATCGGCGCCGCAGGCGCGGCACACTGCGGCACTTGCCGCAGCTCTTCGCCCCGATGTCGTCCACGCCTTGCGTCACCGCGCCTCGTCCAGCCGCCCATGGCGCGCACGGCCACCGGGCCGGCGCGAGGAGCGTGGGCTCGTGAATCGCACCGCCCCCTCCGAGGCCCTGTGCGGCCTGAGCGTGTTCGAGCGCGGCTGGCTGTCGTCGAACAACGTGTTGATCCACGAAGCCCGCGAAGGCGAGGGCGCCGTCCTCGTCGACACCAGCCACTGCCTGCACGCTGACCAGACCATTGCGCTGCTGTGTGCCGCCCTGCAGCCAGGCGAACGCCTCGCGGCGGTCGTCAACACGCACCTTCACTCCGACCACTGCGGCGGCAACGCCGCGGTGCAGCGCACCTTCGGACAGGTGCCCGTCTTCATTCCGGATGGCCCCTGGCAGGCCGTGCACGTGTGGGACGAAGAAGCGCTGAGCTACCGCGCCACCGGCCAGCGCTGCGAGCGCTTCACCGCATCGGGCACGGTGACGCCGGACGAGCGGCTGCGCTGCGGCGGACGGGACTGGCAGGTGCTGGCGGCGCCCGGGCACGACCCCGACTCGGTGATCCTCTTCGATGCACGACACGGCGTGCTGCTGTCGGCCGATGCGCTGTGGGAGAACGGGGTCGGCGTGATCTTTCCCGAACTCGAGGGGGAGTCGGCCTTTGACGACGCCGCGGCCGTCCTGAACCTCATCGAGTCGCTGCCGGTGGCGTGGGTGGTGCCGGGGCATGGCGCGCCGTTCCGGGACGTGGCCGGCGCCCTCGAGCGTGCACGCAAGCGCGTCGACGGCTGGCGCCGCGATCCGATGCGCCACGCGCGCCACGCCGCAAAGGTGCTGTTGAAGTACCACTTGCTCGAGGAGCAGCGCCAGTCGATCACGCGCCTTCACCTGTGGGCCGGCGCCACCCCGCTGCTGCGCGAGATCTGGACGCGCCTGGGCTGCCCGAGCCGAAGCCTGCACGTGTGGTGCGACGAACTCGTCGCTGAGCTGATCGCGTCGGGCGCCGCCGCGCGCGAGGGCGCCGACGTTCTGAACGCCTGAATCGCCGCCGCGTGCAGGCGCGCCGCGGATGCCCCTACACGCGGGCATCCCCCACTTGCCCGGCCGGCGCGGCTTCAGGACATTCCGAATTCCGTTCGCAAGGGGCCGAGGACGCCAGAGCCCCGTTCCGCACATCCCCGGAGACAACCCCCATGACCGAAAAAGCTGTCACGCCCGCCACACGCCGCCGTTTCCTGAAGAACACCGCTGCTGGCGGCGCCGCGGCCGGCGCGCTGGCCTTCCCGATGGTCTCGACCGCGCAGACCACCACCTTCCGCTTCCAGAGCACCTGGCCGGCGAAGGACATCTTCCACGAGTACGCCAACGACTTCGCCAAGAAGATCAACGACATGGCGGGCAACCGCCTGAAGATCGAGGTGCTGCCGGCCGGCGCGGTCGTGCCGGCCTTCCAGTTGCTCGAGGGCGTGGCCAAGGGCACGCTCGATGGCGGCCATGGCGTGGTCGCCTACCACTACGGCAAGAACTCCGCGCTGGCCCTGTGGGGCTCGGGCCCGGGTTTCGGCATGGACCCGAACATGCTCCTGTCCTGGCACTACTACGGCGGCGGCAAGGCGCTCCTGGACGAGATCTACAAGAGCCTGAACCTCGAGGTCGTGTCGTTCCTGTACGGTCCGATGCCGACGCAGCCGTTCGGCTGGTTCAAGAAGCCGATCGCCAAGGCCGACGACATCAAGGGCACCAAGTTCCGCACGGTGGGCCTGGCGGTCGACATGTACACGGCGATGGGCGCTGCGGTGAACCCGCTGCCCGGCGGCGAGATCGTGCCGGCGCTCGACCGCGGCCTGATCGACGGCGCGGAGTTCAACAACGCCTCGTCCGACCGCCTGCTCGGCTTCCCGGACGTGGTGAAGAACTGCATGCTGCAGAGCTTCCACCAGAGCACCGAGCAGTTCGAGATCCTGTTCAACAAGGGCAAGTACGACGCGCTGCCGGGTGAACTGAAGGCGGTGATCGACTA
>JALOSQ010000047.1 GCA_025458335.1 Ideonella sp. | reverse complement strand
ACGCCCGAGCGCGCGGTCGACGGCACCTTCCTGATGCCGGTGGAAGACGTGTTCTCGATCTCGGGTCGTGGCACGGTGGTGACCGGGCGCGTGGAGCGCGGGGTCATCAAGGTCGGCGAGGAAATCGAGATCGTGGGCATCCGTGCGACGCAGAAGACCACCTGCACGGGCGTCGAGATGTTCCGCAAGTTGCTCGACCAGGGGCAGGCTGGGGACAACGTGGGCATCTTGCTGCGCGGCACCAAGCGCGAGGATGTCGAGCGTGGGCAGGTGCTGTGCAAGCCCGGGTCGGTCAAGCCGCACACGCACTTCACGGCCGAGATCTACGTGCTGAGCAAGGAAGAGGGCGGTCGCCACACGCCGTTCTTCAACAACTACCGTCCGCAGTTCTACTTCCGCACGACCGACGTGACGGGGGCGGTGGAGCTGCCCAAGGACAAGGAGATGGTGATGCCGGGCGACAACGTGAGCATCACGGTCAAGCTGATCAGCCCGATCGCCATGGAAGAGGGCCTGCGCTTTGCGATCCGCGAGATCAGCCCGATCGCCATGGAAGAGGGCCTGCGCTTTGCGATCCGCGAAGGCGGCCGCACCGTGGGCGCCGGCGTCGTCGCCAAGATCCTGGAGTGAGGTGGCCATGGTCCAGAAGCAGAAGATCCGCATCCGCCTCAAGGCGTTCGACTACAAGCTGATCGACCACCTGCGTTCGCCGCACGTCAACAAGACCAGCCGCGACCAGTTCGAGATCCGCACGCACCAGCGCCTGATGGACATCGTCGACCCGACCGACAAGACGGTCGACGCGCTGATGAAACTCGATCTGCCTGCCGGCGTCGACGTCGAGATCAAGCTCCAGTGAACGACCGCGTCCCGGCGCCGCGCGCCGCGGCCCGGGACGCTGCTATACTGCAAGGCTTTTCCGTTCACGGCTTGCGCCGTGAGCAAACATGGCGCCCGCACCCGTGGCGGCACGCCGACAACGTCAGTCCGGCCAATCGCTGTCGGACCTTGGAGAACGTCAATGAGTCTGGGCAATCGTCTCGGATTGCTGGGCCGCAAGGTGGGGATGCTGCGCATCTTCACCGACGACGGGGATGCCGTCCCCGTCACGGTGCTGGATGTCTCCGGCAACCGGGTGGTCCAGGTCAAGACCGCCGAGAGCGACGGCTACGTCGCGCTGCAGGTCGCTTTCGGGTCGCGCAAGGCGAGCCGCGTCAGCAAGCCCGAGGCCGGGCACTTCGCGAAGGCGGGTGTCGAGGCTGGGCGCGTGCTGAGCGAGTTCCGTGTGGATGCCGCCCTTGCCGCGCAGTACGCGCCGGGCGCGAGCCTGCCGGTCAACCTGTTCGCGGTTGGCCAGAAGGTCGATGTGCAGGGCACCTCGATCGGCAAGGGATTCGCCGGCACGATCAAGCGCCACAACTTCGGGTCGCAGCGCGCCTCGCACGGCAACAGCCGCTCGCACAACGTGCCGGGCTCGATCTCGATGGCCCAGGACCCGGGTCGCGTGTTCCCGGGCAAGAAGATGTCCGGTCACATGGGCGCGGTGACGACGACGGTGCAGAACCTCGACGTCGTTCGCGTCGACGAGGCCCGTTCGCTGATCATGGTGCGCGGTGCCGTGCCGGGCGCGCGCAACGGGCAGGTCGTCGTGCGGCCGGCCGTCAAGGCCAAGCCCTCCGCCGCCAAGGGAGGCAACTGATGCAGCTCGAACTGTTGAACGAGCAGGGCCAGGCGGCCGACAAGGTCGACGCGCCGGACACCGTGTTCTCGCGCGAGTACAACGAGGCGCTGATCCACCAGGTCGTGGTCGCCTACCAGGCCAACGCTCGCCAGGGCACCCGGGCGCAGAAGGACCGCGGCCAGGTGCACCACTCCACGAAGAAGCCGTTCCGCCAGAAGGGCACCGGTCGCGCCCGCGCCGGCATGACCTCGTCGCCGCTGTGGCGCGGCGGCGGCCGGATCTTCCCGAACACGCCGGACGAGAACTTCACCCACAAGCTCAACAAGAAGATGTATCGCGCCGGCATGGCGTCGATCCTCTCGCAGTTGGCGCGCGAGGGCCGGATCGCCGTGGTCGACCGCCTCACCGTCGAGGCCCCCAAGACCAAGCTGCTCGCGCAGAAGCTCAAGGCCATGGGCCTCGACTCCGTGCTCCTGCTGTCGCACGAGGTCGACGACAACCTGCGCATGGCGTCGCGCAACCTGCCCAACGTGCTGGTGGTCGAGCCGCGTTACGCCGACCCGCTGTCGCTGGTGCACTACCGCAAGGTGCTGGTGACCCGCGGCGCGATGGACGCCCTCAAGGAGATGCTGGCATGAGCGCCGCACGTCAACCCAAGGCACCGAGCGCGCAGCGCCTGACCCAGGTGCTGGTCGCGCCGATCATCAGTGAGAAGGCGACCATGGTCGGCGAGAAGCGCAACCAGGTCCTCTTCAAGGTGCTGCGCGACGCGACCAAGCCCGAGATCAAGGCGGCCGTCGAGGCCATGTTCAAGGTCGAGGTCGCCACGGTGCAGACCGTCAACCAGAAGGGCAAGACCAAGCGCTTCGGCCGCAGCATCGGCCGCCGCGACCACGTCAAGAAGGCGTATGTCTGCCTGAAGCCCGGTCAGGAACTGAACTTCTCCGGGGAGGCTGCGTAATGCCGGTCGTCAAGGTAAAGCCGACGTCTCCTGGGCGTCGCGCGCTGGTGAAGGTGGTCCATCCGCACCTGCACAAGGGCGAGCCGCTCGCGTCGCTCGTCGAGCCGCAGAAGCAGAAGGCCGGCCGAAACAACAACGGCCACATCACGATGCGCCACAAGGGTGGTGGGCACAAGCACCACTATCGCGTGGTCGACTTCCGCCGCAACAAGGACGGCATCCCGGCCAAGGTCGAGCGCATCGAGTACGACCCGAACCGCAGCGCCCACATCGCGTTGCTGTGCTACGCCGACGGCGAGCGCCGGTACGTCATCGCGCCGCGCGGGGTCGAGGCGGGTGCCACGCTGCTGTCCGGCGCCGAGGCGCCGATCAAGGCCGGCAACACGCTGCCGATCCGCAACATTCCGGTCGGCTCCACGGTCCACTGCGTCGAGATGCAGCCGGGCAAGGGCGCGCAGATCGCGCGCTCGGCCGGTGCTTCGGTCACCCTGATGGCGCGCGAGGGGGCCTATGCGCAGTTGCGGCTGCGCTCGGGCGAGGTGCGACGCGTTCACATCGATTGCCGCGCCACCATCGGCGAGGTCAGCAACGAAGAGCACAACCTGCGCCAGTACGGCAAGGCCGGTGCCCGCCGCTGGAAGGGCATCCGCCCGACGGTCCGCGGCGTCGCGATGAACCCGATCGACCACCCGCACGGTGGTGGCGAGGGTCGCACGGGCGAGGCCCAGGCGCCGGTGTCGCCGTGGAACACGCTCACCAAGGGCTACCGCACCCGCAAGAACAAGCGCACGCAGACGTTCATCGTCTCGCGTCGCAAGAAGTGAGGCGAAGCGCATGACTCGTTCGCTCAAGAAGGGTCCCTTCGGGTCGAGAAGGCCGCCGCCATCAAGGACAAGAAGCCGATCAAGACCTGGTCGCGCCGCAGCACCATCCTGCCCGAGTTCATCGGCCTGACGGTGGCCGTCCACAACGGCAAGCAGCACGTGCCCGTCTACGTGACCGAGCAGATGGTCGGTCACAAGCTCGGCGAATTCGCGCTCACCCGGACCTTCAAGGGTCACCCGCCTTTCCGTCGACAAGGGCCGGCTCGTCGCCGACCTGGTGCGCGGCAAGAAGGTCGACCAGGCGCTCAACATCCTGCGCTTCACCCCGAAGAAGGCTGCGGGGATCGTGGCCAAGGCCGTCGAATCCGCCGTGGCCAATGCCGAGCACAACGACGGCGCCGACGTCGACGCGCTGCGCATCACCTCGATTCACGTCGAGCAGGGTGCGACGCTCAAGCGCTTCTCGGCTCGCGCCAAGGGCCGTGGGAACCGCATCAGCAAACCCACGTGCCACATCTTCGTGACGGTCGGCAACTGATCAGGGCGAACCAGACATGGGACAAAAAATCCACCCAACCGGCTTCCGTCTTCCGGTCACCCGCAACTGGTCGTCGCGCTGGTATGCCTCGAGCCGCAACTTCGCCGGCATGCTGGCCGAGGACCTGCAGGTGCGCGACTACCTGCGCAGTCGGCTGAAGTCGGCGGCGGTCTCGCGCATCCTGATCGAACGGCCCGCCAAGAACGCCCGCATCACGATCTTCTCGGCCCGGCCGGGCGTCGTGATCGGCAAGCAAGGCGCCGACATCGAGAACCTGAAGGCCGAGCTGACGCGCCGGCTGGGCGTGCCGGTAGCCGTCAACATCGAGGAGATCCGCAAGCCCGAGATCGACGCGCAGTTGATCGCCGACTCGATCACCCAGCAGCTCGAGAAGCGCATCATGTTCTGCGCAGGGCATCAAGATCATGTCGTCCGGCCGGCTGAACGGCATCGAGATCGCGCGCTGCGAGTGGTACCGCGAAGGTCGCGTGCCGCTGCACACGCTTAAGGCCGACATCGACTACGGCTTCTCCGAGGCCAAGACGACCTATGGCGTAATCGGCGTGAAGTGCTGGGTCTACCGCGGCGACAACCTCGGCCGCGGCGAGGCCCCCGGGACGAAGCCCGAAACGGGCGAGGAAGACCGCCGCGGGCGCCGCCCCGGCCGCCCCGGCGCTGCGCCTGGTCCCCGCGGCCGCGCCGGCGAGCGCGGCGCAGCACCGGGTGCCGACAAGCCGGTCGAGGCCGCCGCCGACGCGCCGGCCAAGACCCCGGTGGTCAAGCGCGTGCGCAAGGCCGCGCCGCCCACCGGCGACGCAAAGGGAGAGTGAGCATGCTGCAACCGGCACGCAGGAAGTTCCGCAAGGAGCAGAAGGGCCGCAACACCGGCGTCGCGACCCGCGGCGCCGCCGTCTCGTTCGGCGAGTTCGGCCTCAAGGCCACCGAGCGCGGGCGCATCACCGCGCGCCAGATCGAGGCGGCGCGCCGCGCGATCTCGCGTCACATCAAGCGCGGTGGCCGCATCTTCATCCGCATCTTTCCGGACAAGCCGATCAGCCAGAAGCCCGCGGAGGTTCGCATGGGCAACGGCAAGGGCAACCCGGAGTACTACGTCGCGGAGATCCAGCCCGGCAAGGTGCTGTACGAGCTCAACGGCGTGCCCGAGTCGCTCGCCCGCGAGGCGTTCCAGCTCGCCTCGGCCAAGTTGCCCTTGCGCACGACGTTCGTGACGCGGCAGATCGGCACCTGACCCCGACGGAGGCCTCATGAAAGCCAGTGAATTGCGCGCCAAGGACGTCGACGCCCTCCAGAAGGAGGTGTCCGAGCTGCTGAAGGCGCACTTCAACCTTCGCATGCAGCGCGCGACCCAGCAGCTGTCCGACCACACGCAGCTGCGCAAGACGCGGCGTGCGATCGCGCGCGCCAAGACGATCCTCACCGAGAAGCAGAAAGGGTCCGCGAAATGAGCGACACCCCGGTCACCGCCCCGGCCGCCAAAGTCCAAGATCGTGGCGCGCTCGACCAAGTACCACGCGCACGACGAACTGGGCCAGTACAAGACCGGTGACCTCGTGGAGATTGCCGAATCCCGCCCGATCTCAAAGACCAAGGCCTGGGTCGTCACCCGCCTGGTCGAGAAGGCGCGCCTGGTCTGACCCGCATTTCCGGAGCCCCGCGATGATCCAAGTTGGCGACCGCCTTCCCGCAGCCACGTTGCAGGAGTTCATCGACGTCGAGACCGAGGGCTGCGCTCTCGGCCCGAACGCCTTCGACGTGTCCAAGCTCGCGGCCGGCCGCACGGTGGCGATCTTCGGTCTGCCCGGCGCGTTCACGCCGACCTGTTCGGCCAAGCACGTGCCCGGGTACGTCGCGCTGGCCGGCGACCTGAAGGCGGCCGGCGTCGACGAGATCTGGTGCGTGTCCGTCAACGATGCGTTCGTGATGGGCGCGTGGGCGCGGGATCAGGGCACCGCGGGCAAGGTCCGCATGATGGCCGACGGCAGTGCCGAGTTCGCCCGCGCCACGGGCCTGACGCTGGACCTGACGGCCCGCGGCATGGGCCTGCGGTCGCAGCGTTACTCGTTGCTCGCGGTCGACGGCGTCGTGCGCGCGCTGAACGTCGAAGGCCCCGGCAAGTTCGAAGTCAGCGATGCCGCGACCCTGCTGGCGCAGGTCAAGGCCGCCAAGTCTTGACTCCGGGCGTCGCGGACGCGATACTTCACAGCTTTCCCCGGTGAGGCCGCCACCAGCGGCGACCTCGTCGGCTCCATCCCACCGCCGGCATGCCGGCAGACGGGCCCAAGACTGCGGCCGCCATCGCGGCCGGAAGTTGGGAACACGACATGATCCAAATGCAATCGCGGCTCGACGTGGCCGACAACACGGGTGCGAAGTCCGTGATGTGCATCAAGGTGCTGGGCGGCTCCAAGCGGCGCTACGCCGGCATCGGCGATGTCATCAAGGTCTCCATCAAGGAGGCGGCGCCGCGCGGCCGCGTCAAGAAGGGCGAGGTCTACAGCGCCGTCGTGGTCCGCACCGCGAAGGGCGTGCGCCGCGCCGACGGCTCGCTCATCAAGTTCGATGGCAACGCGGCCGTGCTGCTCAATGCCAAGCTCGAGCCGATCGGCACCCGCATCTTCGGCCCGGTGACGCGCGAATTGCGCAGCGAGCGGTTCATGAAGATCGTGTCGCTGGCCCCCGAGGTTCTCTGAGCGCCCGAGGAAGCACCATGAACAAGATCCGCAAGGGTGACCAGGTGGTTGTGATCACCGGCAGCGACAAGGGCAAGCGCGGCTTGGTGACGCGCCGCGTCGACGACGATCACCTCGTCGTCGAGGGTGTGAACACCGCCAAGAAGCACGTCAAGCCGAACCCGCTGAAGGGCACGACCGGCGGCGTGATCGACAAGGCGATGCCAATCCACCAGTCGAACGTCGCGATCTACAACGCCGCGACCGGCAAGGCCGATCGCGTCGGCGTGAAGCTGCTGGCCGATGGCAAGAAGGTTCGTATCTACAAGTCCAGCGGCGACGAGATCAAGTCGACCGTCAAGGCCTGAGCGTCCCGGGGACCGCCGCATGAGTACCACCCAGAGCAACAGCCGCGCCCGCCTGCAGCGGGACTACCGCGAGCGCATCGTGCCGAACCTCATGAAGAAGTTCGGCTACAAGTCGGTCATGCAGGTGCCGCGCCTGAGCAAGATCACGCTGAACATGGGCGTGGGCGAGGCCGTCGCCGACAAGAAGGTCATGGAGCACGCGGTCGGTGATCTGACGAAGATCGCCGGCCAGAAGGCCGTCGTGACCAAGTCGCGCAAGGCCATCGCCGGCTTCAAGATCCGGGACGGTGTGCCGGTGGGCTGCATGGTCACCCTGCGCGGCGTGCAGATGTACGAGTTCTTCGACCGCTTCGTGACGATCGCGCTGCCGCGGGTGCGCGATTTCCGCGGTGTGTCCGGCCGGGCTTTCGATGGTCGCGGCAACTACAACATCGGGGTCAAGGAGCAGATCATCTTCCCCGAGGTGGAGTACGACAAGGTCGACGCGCTGCGCGGGCTGAACATCAGCATCACGACGACGGCGAAGTCCGACGAGGAGTGCAAGGCGCTCCTCGCCGAGTTCAAGTTTCCCTTCAAGAACTGAGGTCGAGCGTGGCCAAGACTGCCCTGGTTCAGCGCGAGAACAAGCGCGAGCGCCTCGTCGCCAAGCATGCCAAGCGTTACGACGAGCTCAAGTCGGTCGCCAACGACGCCAAGCGCTCCGACGAGGAGCGCTACGCCGCGCGGCTGGAGCTCCAGAAGCTGCCCCGCAATGCGAATCCGACGCGCCTGCGCAACCGCTGCGAACTCACCGGCCGCCCGCGCGGCACGTTCCGCAAGTTCGGGCTTGCGCGAAACAAGATCCGCGAGCTCGCCTTCCGTGGCGACATCCCGGGCGTGGTCAAGGCCAGCTGGTAAGCGGGCGCATCCAGACGGAGAGATTGCATGAGCATGAGTGACCCGATCTCCGACATGCTGACGCGCATCCGCAACGCGCAGATGGTCAACAAGACCGTCGTGTCGATGCCGGCGTCGAAGATCAAGTCGGCCATTGCCCAGGTCCTGAAGGACGAGGGCTACATCGATGGCTTCTCGGTCGTCGAGTCCAGCGGGCATCGCCAGCTGGAGATTTCGTTGAAGTACTACGCCGGGCGCCCGGTGATCGAGCACATCGAGCGTGTGAGCCGCCCGGGGTTGCGGATCTATCGCGGCCGCGATGCGCTGCCGAGCGTGATGAACGGGCTCGGCGTGGCGATCGTCACCACGCCAAAGGGCGTCATGACGGACCGCAAGGCGCGCCAGGCCGGAGTCGGCGGCGAAGTCCTGTGCTACGTCGCCTGACCGGGAGGAATTGCGCATGTCTCGCGTAGGAAAGATGCCGATCACGATTCCCTCGGGCGTCGAGGTCGCGCTGTCGGGTGACCGAATCAGCGTCAAGGGCGCCCAGGGTGCCCTGGCGATGGCGCTCGTGCCGTCGGTTGCGATCAACCAGGACAAGTCGTCGTTGACGTTCGTGCCCGCCGAGGGTGACGCCAATGCCGATGCGCTGTCCGGCACGATGCGTGCCCTCGTGGCGAACATGGTCCAGGGCGTGAGCAAGGGCTTCGAGCGCAAGCTGACGCTCGTCGGCGTGGGCTTCCGTGCCCAGGCCCAGGGACCCAAGCTCACCCTGCAGGTCGGCTTCTCGCATCCCGTGGTCAAGGAGATGCCGGACGGGGTGAAGGTCGAGTGCCCCACCCAGACCGAGATCATCATCAAGGGCCCCGACCGCCAGCGGGTGGGGCAGGTTGCCGCAGAGGTTCGCGCCATCCGCCCGCCCGAGCCGTACAAGGGCAAGGGCATCCGGTATGCCGATGAGCGGGTGACGCTCAAGGAAACGAAGAAGAAGTGAGGACGCGCTCATGACCGACAAGAAGCAGCAGCGCCTGCGTCGAGCCCGCCAGACCCGTGCGCGCATCGCCGTCCAGCGCGTGCCTCGCCTGACCGTGCATCGCAGCAACCTCCACATCTACGCCGCGGTCATCGCCGCGGACGGGCAGTCCGTGGTGGCCGCTGCGTCGACCGCGGACGCCGACCTGCGTGGCCAGCTCGCGACCCAGTCCGGCAAGGGCGGCAACGCCGCCGCCGCGACGCTGGTCGGCAAGCGGATCGCCGAGAAGGCCCGCGCGGCCGGGGTCGAGAAGGTCGCCTTCGACCGCTCCGGATTTGCGTATCACGGTCGCGTCAAGGCGCTGGCCGAAGCGGCCCGCGAGGGCGGCCTGCAGTTCTGACGGCCCAGGGCCGAACGGCATAGGACATCGACATGGCGAAATTCCAGCCCCGGGTTCAGGACGAGGGCCGCGACGACGGCCTCAAGGAAAAGATGATCGCGGTCAACCGGGTGACCAAGGTCGTCAAGGGCGGCCGAATCCTCGGCTTCGCAGCGCTCACCGTGGTCGGTGACGGCGATGGCCGCATCGGCATGGGCAAGGGCAAGGCCCGCGAGGTGCCGGTGGCGGTGCAGAAGGCCATGGAGGCAGCACGCCGCAACATGGTCAAGGTCTCGCTGAAGAACGGCACCATCCATCACAAGGTCGTCGGCGAGCATGGCGCCTCGCGCGTGCTGATGGCGCCGGCCGTGCCCGGCACCGGCATCATCGCCGGCGGCCCGATGCGCGCGGTCTTCGAGGTGATGGGTGTCACCGACATCGTCGCCAAGAGCCTCGGCTCGACCAACCCGTACAACCTGGTGCGCGCGACGCTCGACGCGCTCAAGGGCACCAGCACGCCGGCCGAGATCGCCGCCAAGCGCGGCATGACGGTCGAACAGATCTTCAACTGACTCGACGTCGGGCAGCGGAGCACTGCATGAGCAGCAAGAAGACCTTCACGGTCAAACTCGTCCGCAGCGTCGCCGGCACGCGGGAATCCCATCGCGCCACGGTGCGCGGCCTCGGCCTGCGCAAGCTCAACAGCACGCGCGAACTCGAGGACACGCCGGCCACGCGCGGCATGGTCAACAAGGTGTCGTACCTCGTCGAGGTCGTCGCCGACAAGAGCGGGGCCTGAGATGCAACTGAACACGATCAAGCCGGCCGAGGGTTCGAAGCGTCCGCGTCGCCGCGTCGGCCGCGGCATCGGCTCGGGCCTGGGCAAGACCGCGGGGCGGGGCCACAAGGGCCAGAAGTCCCGCGCCGGCGGCTACCACAAGGTCGGTTTCGAGGGTGGGCAGATGCCTCTGCAGCGCCGCCTCCCGAAGCGCGGCTTCAAGTCCGCGGCGTTGCGCTACAACGCCGAGGTGACCCTCGCCGACCTCCAGGGCCTGTCCGAGTCCACCATCGACCTCGCTCTGTTGAAGCAGGCCGGCCTGGTGCACGAGCGGGTCAAGGTGGTCAAGGTCGTCAAGACCGGCGACCTCACTCGCGCCGTCGAGCTGCAGGGCGTCGGAGCCACCGCCGGCGCAAAGGCCGCGATCGAGGCGGCTGGCGGACGGGTCGCCTGAGCGGCCGCGTCGCGCGAATCCCGTTCGTCCCGACTCCGGAATCCCGACCGTGACCACCACTGCCCAACTGGCGCGAAGCGGCAAGTTCGGCGACCTTCGTCGCCGGCTCGTCTTCCTGCTGCTCGCGCTCGTGGTCTACCGCATCGGCGCGCACATCCCGGTGCCCGGCATCGACCCGAACCAGCTGGCCCAGCTTTTCCAGGGGCAGCAGGGCGGCATCCTGAGCCTGTTCAACATGTTCTCGGGCGGCGCGCTGTCCCGGTTCACGGTGTTCGCGCTCGGGATCATGCCGTACATCTCGGCGTCGATCATCGTGCAGCTGATGACCTACGTCGTGCCGACGCTCGAGGCGTTGCGCAAGGAAGGCGAGGCCGGCAAGCGCAAGATCACGCAGTACACGCGGTATGCCACCCTCGGGCTCGCGCTGTTCCAGTCGGCCGGAATCGCGCTCGCGCTCGAGGGATCTCCGGGCCTCGTGCTCGAACCCGGCCTCGGCTTTCGCGTCACCGCCATCGTGAGCCTGGTGGCGGGCACCATGTTCCTGATGTGGCTCGGCGAGCAGATCACCGAGCGGGGCCTCGGCAACGGCATCTCGATCATCATCTTCGCGGGCATCGTCGCGGGTCTGCCTTCGGCCATCGGCGGCTTGTTCGAGCTGGTGCGGACCGGCGCGATGAGCATCCTGGCGTCGCTGTTCATCATCGCGGTCGTGCTCGCGGTGACGTACTTCGTGGTGTTCGTCGAGCGAGGTCAGCGCAAGATCCTCGTGAACTACGCCAAGCGGCAGGTCGGCAACAAGGTCTACGGCGGTCAGTCGTCCCACCTGCCGCTCAAGCTCAACATGTCCGGCGTGATCCCGCCGATCTTCGCCTCCTCGATCATCCTGCTGCCGGCGACGGTGGTCAGCTGGTTCGCCACGGGCGACGGCTGGCGCTGGCTGAAGGACCTGGCGGCGTTGCTGTCCCCGGGCCAGCCGATCTACGTCATCCTGTACGCGGTTGCGATCATCTTCTTCTGCTTCTTCTACACGGCACTGGTCTTCAACAGCCGTGAGACCGCCGACAACCTGAAGAAGAGTGGCGCGTTCATTCCTGGCATCCGGCCGGGCGACCAGACGGCCAAGTACATCGACAGGATCCTGTCGCGGCTCACCTTCGTCGGGGCGATCTACATCACCCTGGTGTGCCTGCTGCCGGAGTTCCTGGTCCTGCGCTGGAACGTGCCCTTCTACTTTGGTGGTACCTCGCTGCTGATCATCGTCGTGGTGACGATGGACTTCTGGGCGCAGGTGCAGTCGTATGTCATGAGTCAGCAGTACGAGTCCTTGCTCAAGCGGGCCAACTTCAAGCCGAGTTGAATGGAGCGCCAGGCGGCACGCTGGCGGTGGCCATGGCAGCGCTGACGGAGCACGACCTCACCCGCGCGCGGATCGTGTTCCGCGCGAAGTGACCCGAACCTGAACACACGAGAACCCGAAACGCAGGAGCAAACCATGAAGGTCGCGGCATCCGTCAAGAAGATGTGTCGTAACTGCAAGATCGTCCGCCGCCACGGCGTGGTGCGGGTGATCTGCTCCGATCCCCGCCACAAGCAGCGGCAGGGATGACGAACCGCGTCGCCGGCCCGTGACGGACCGGGCGACGACCGCCGCGTGTCCTGCCCTCGGGCAGGATTCGCGGACAGCAGGCTGGAAGGCGAAAGAACATGGCACGCATCGCAGGGATCAACATCCCGCCTCACAAGCACGCAGAGATCGGCTTGACCTCGATCTACGGGATCGGGCGCACCACCGCGCAGAAGATCTGCACCGCGGTCGGCATCCCGTATTCGAAGAAGATCAAGGACCTCTCGGACTCGGATCTCGAGCGGATCCGCGACGAGATCGGGCGTCTCACCATCGAGGGTGACCTGCGTCGCGAGATCTCCATCAACATCAAGCGGCTGATGGACCTGGGCTGCTACCGCGGCTTCCGTCATCGCCGGGGCCTGCCCGTACGTGGGCAGCGCACCCGCACCAACGCTCGCACCCGCAAGGGTCCGCGCAAGGCCGGCATCGCGCTCAAGAAGTGACGCCCACCTCGCCCGCCGCGCCTCGTCCCTGAACCCGAAGGATTCCCATGGCCAAGTCCCCGGTCAACACCGCCGCGCAACGGGTGCGCAAGAAGGTCCGCAAGAACATCGCGGACGGCATCGCGCACATCCACGCGTCGTTCAACAACACCATCATCACGATCACCGATCGGCAGGGCGGTGCGATCGCCTGGGCGTCGTCGGGCGGCCAGGGGTTCAAGGGCTCGCGCAAGAGCACCCCGTTCGCCGCCCAGGTGGCCGCCGAGAACGCGGGCCGCGCCGCGCAGGAGCAGGGCATCAAGAACCTGGACGTGCGCATCAAGGGACCAGGCCCCGGTCGGGAATCCTCGGTGCGCGCGCTGGCCTCGCTGGGCATCCGCATCACGTCGATCTCGGACGTCACGCCGCTTCCGCACAACGGTTGCCGTCCCCAGAAGCGCCGCCGCATCTGACGGTGCGCTGCGAGGGGTGCAAGGGGGCAGGCGGGACGCCGACCCCTTTTTGTGCCCCGCCCGAAGCCGGCGCGTCGCGCCGGCCTCGGCCTTAAGACCACCGTCCGGCCCGACACCTCGGCCGGACTCGCGCGGGAAGTTCGCCGCGCCAGACAGAAAAAGGACCTCAAGTGGCACGTTACCTCGGACCAAAGGCCAAGCTGGCCCGTCGCGAAGCGACCGACCTCTTCCTGAAGAGCGCCCGCCGGCCGATCTCCGACAAGGCGAAATTCGACACGAAACCCGGCCAGCACGGCCGTACGTCCGGCGCGCGGACCTCGGACGCCGGCCTTCAGCTGCGCGAGAAGCAGAAGGTCAAGCGCATGTACGGCGTGCTGGAGCGCCAGTTCCGCCGCTACTTCGCCGAGGCCGAGCGTCGCCGTGGCAACACCGGTACGAACCTGTTGCTGCTGCTCGAGTCGCGCCTGGACAACGTCGTCTACCGGATGGGCTTCGGGTCGACCCGGGCCGAGGCTCGCCAGCTCGTCGGCCATCGCGCCGTCACCGTGAACGGTCAGGTCGTGAACATCCCGTCGTTCTCGGTCAAGCCGGGCGACGTCGTGGCGATGCGCGAGAAGGCGCGGCAGCAGCTGCGGGTGACCGAGTCCCTGAAGCTCGCCGAGTCCCAGGGCATGCCGGCTTGGGTCGAGGTGGATGCCTCCAAGATGCAGGGGGTCTTCAAGAAGGCCCCGGACCGCGACGAGTTCGGTGCCGACATCAAGGAAGCGCTGATCGTCGAGTTGTACTCGCGCTGAATCCCGCGCTGCACTCGGTGCCCACGACCTCGCTGCGATCGACTCCTGCGCCCATGGCGGCGCAGGTCGGCCTTCGCGCGAAGCCTCGTCATCCCGCGACCCCTCCCACGTTCGCAGGCCCCCGGCTGCGTCCCTGAACGGATCCGCTGCCGACCGCATTGGAAGAAAGCCCCATGCAAACCACTCTGCTCAAGCCGAAAGCGATCAATGTCGAGCCCCTGGGCGAGAACCAGGCCAAGGTCACGCTCGAGCCCTTCGAGCGAGGCTACGGGCACACCCTCGGCAACGCCCTGCGCCGGGTGCTGCTGAGCTCGATGGTCGGCTACGCGCCGACCGAGGTCACGATCGCCGGCGTGCTGCACGAGTACTCGACGATCGACGGTGTCCAGGAGGACGTCGTCCACGTCATGCTCAACCTCAAGGGCGTCGTGTTCCGCCTTCACAACCGCGACGAGGTCACCCTCGTCCTGCGCAAGGACGGCGAAGGGCCGGTCACGGCCGGCGACATCCAGACGCCTCACGACGTCGAGATCATCAATCCCACGCACGTGATCGCGAACCTCGCCCAGGGCGGCAAGCTCGACATGCAGATCAAGGTCGAGAAGGGCCGCGGCTACGTGCCGGGCAACCTGCGCCGGTTCGGCGACGAGCCGACCAAGGCGATCGGCCGCATCCTTCTGGATGCCTCGTTCTCGCCGATCACCCGTGTCAGCTACACGGTCGAAAGCGCGCGTGTCGAGCAGCGCACCGACCTCGACCGCCTGGTCATGGAGATCGTGACCAACGGGGCGGTCACGCCCGAGGACGCGATCCGCGCGTCGGCCAAGATCCTGGTCGAGCAGTTGGCGGTCTTCGCGCAGCTCGAGGGCAGCGAGATGGAGCTGATCAGCAGCGCCGCTGCGCCACGCGCCGCCAGCTTCGATCCGATCCTGCTGCGTCCGGTCGACGAGCTCGAGCTGACGGTCCGTTCGGCCAATTGCTTGAAGGCGGAGAACATCTACTACATCGGCGATCTCATCCAGCGCACCGAGACCGAGCTGCTCAAGACCCCGAACCTCGGTCGCAAGTCGCTCAACGAGATCAAGGAAGTCCTTGCCTCGCGCGGCCTGACGCTGGGCGCACGCCTGGAGAACTGGCCGCCCCAGGGACTGGACAAGCGCTGAGTCTTCCGGGCGAAGGGCATCGGCCACCCCTTCGCCGTCATGAGGGCCGCGCAGCGCTTCGGTGCCGCGCGGGCCAGGCCGCACCCATGGGCACCACCGGTACCTGACACGGCCGGTGCGACAAACGAAAGGAAAGCGCCATGCGTCATCGTCACGGGCTTCGCAAGCTCAACCGCACCAGCAGCCATCGCCTCGCGATGCTGCGAAACATGTGCAACTCGCTCCTGGAGCACGAGGCCATCCGGACGACCGTTCCGAAGGCCAAGGAACTGCGCCGCGTCGTCGAGCCGCTCATCACCCTGGCGAAGGAGCCGACGCTGGCCAACCGACGCCTCGCGTTCGACCGCACCCGCGACCGCGCCGTGGTCGTCAAGCTCTTCGAGACCCTGGGCCCACGCTACAAGGCGCGCCCCGGCGGCTACACGCGCATCCTGAAGATGGGTTTCCGCGTTGGCGACAACGCCCCGATGGCCCTGGTCGAGCTGGTCGACCGCCCGGAGCCCGGCGAAGCCATCCCGGCAGAGGGTGCGGACGCCGAGGCGAAGTCGGCTGCGTGAGCCCCGCAGCGGCGGGCGGTCGCACCCGCCGCGTGGCCCTCGGGCGTAGCTGGCTGTGCTATACTATTTGGCTCTGTCGCGAGGTGGAGCAGTCTGGTAGCTCGTTGGGCTCATAACCCAAAGGTCGCAGGTTCAAATCCTGCCCTCGCAACCATCTTCAGCGGTCGCCAGCCGCGCTTCAACGCCCGCCCCCCGGTGGGCGTTGTCGTTTTCGGCTCCACCGCGGCCGCGCCGTTCCGAGCGCGGTGCGTCCCGCGCCGGTTTGCCCACGCCGGTGGCGTGACCGAGCCTCGAGGCTCTTTGGGCTGCGTCGCGTTTCGTGCAATATTCCGCACCTGATTGGACCGGCGCGCGCCGGGGCCGCCGAAACGCCTGCCGCGCGCGCCCAAACACCGGTCGCGGAGAAGATCGACATGGGTGAACCTGCGTGGGATGGACCGGCTCCGGTGGAAGGTCTGGACGATGGACGATCCGCCCGCAGCAACGACTCCAACTTCGGTGCGCTCGACGAGCCACCGACGTCCCGGCGGCCGGACCCCGCGGCATCCCCGCGCTCTGCGATCGACGATCGGTCGCTGCCCACGCGTGGCGCCGCGGTGACGCGGCCCCTCGACTTCTCGATCCGCGTTGTCACCACCGAGGCTGAGCTCGAAGGCGTGCAGGCGCTGCGAGCGGCCGCATACGGGCACCATCTCCCGGGCATCGGCGAGTCCTTCGGGCGCCCCGATGCGATGGATCGGCAGCCGGACACGATCGTGTTCTACGCCCGGGACAAGCGCGCCGGCACGGTCGTCGGCTCGTGCCGGATCCAGGTCAACCTGATGCGCCCGCTGCAGATCGAGGAGAGCGTGCCCTTGCCGCCGGAGTGGCGGGGCAGGGTGCTTTCCGAAATCACCCGGCTGACCGTCTTGCCCGGATACTCGCACCAGCCGGTTCGCCTTGCGCTCGTCAAGGCGTGTCACCTGTTCTGCGTCGCCCGGCAGATCGGCGGTGTGCTGGCGGGCTCGCGGCGGTCGTTGCTGCGGCAGTACCGATCGCTGGGATTCGTCGACGTGTTCGAGGATGGGCGTCTGTATCCGTTGCGGCACGGCGGCAACCTCGAACATCGGATCCTGTTCCGCGACACCGTCACCGCCGAGTCCGACGCGCGGGCAATCAACCACCCCGACTACCGGTTCGTGTTCCGGGAGCACCACCCGGACATCCACATCTTCGAGGCGCTCGACCAGCTCGTCGACGCGGGGCTGCGGCGTCCGCCCGACCGCCCGGCCCAGGCCCGCGCGGCCTGACCCGCCGGACATCGAGGCGTCTGCGGGGACGGCCGCGTTCGCCGGCTAAACTTGCCGGTTGCCTGCCGATTTGCGGCAGGCTTGCCCGCGATTTACGAGGATCCGCCAGTGTTCATCTCCAATGCCTATGCCCAGGCCGCCCCGGCGGCCCAGCCCGGAGCCGAGTCGACCTTCCTGACGCTGCTGCCGCTGGTGCTGATGTTCGTCGTGCTGTACTTCGTGATGATCCGCCCGCAGATCAAGCGCCAGAAGGAACACAAGGCGATGGTCGAGGCGCTCACCAAGGGCGACGAGGTGGTGATGGGCGGCGGCGTGCTCGGCCGCATCGCCAAGCTCGGGGACAC
>JALOSQ010000311.1 GCA_025458335.1 Ideonella sp. | reverse complement strand
AGCGCCTCGGCGGCGGCCTTGTCGTCGAGGTGGCAGACCAGGGCGTAGCTCGAGTCGGTCGGGATGGCCGCCAGACCGCCGTCGCGCAGGATCTGCGCGGCCTGCTTCAGCAGCCGCGGCTGGGGGTTGTCGGGGTGGACCTCGAAGTACTGGGCCATGCCGCCGATTGTCCGGTCAGGTCGGCCTCGATCGACGGGGAGATCGTCGTGCCCGCCTCGCCCGCCTCCGCGCCGGGCGGCGTGTTCGGCGGGGCCTCGCGCCCGCCGGTGGTGGGGTGGGCGGCGGCCGAGGCCTCGGGGCGTGCCCGCAGGCCCAGGGCCACGCTGGCCGCGCCGCAGGCCGCGATCACCGCCATGCCGACCCAGGCCCAGCCATCGGGCAGGTGCCCGAACACGAACCACCCGACGACCGCGGCCACCGGGATCTGCGTGTAGAGGTAGGGCATGAGCGTGGAGGCGGGCGCGAAGCCGAACGCCAGGATCATCGCGAGGTGGCCGAGCGTGCCGGCCAGGCCGATCAGCAGCATCAGCCCGAGCTGCGTGGCGGTGAGCCCACGCACCACGCCGCCGAGGTCGGGGACCAGCACCCACAGCACCGGTGCCATCAGCAGCGTGCCGACCGCGCCCGTCCAGAAGTGCGTGAGCAGCGGGTCTTCGAGCGCCGACATGCGCCGGGTGAGCACCTGGAACGCGGCGTAGCACAGGGCCCCGGCCAGCGGGAACAGCACCGCCCACCCGAACACGCCGCTGCCCGGGCGGATGACGATCAGCGCGCCGGCGAAGCCGCCCACCACCAGCGCCCAGCGCAGCGCCGGCACGCGCTCGTGCAGCCACCAGGCCGCCAGCACGGTGACCAGCACCGGCGCGAGCATGTGGATCGCGGTGAACTCGGCCACCGGCATGTGCTGCAGGCCCCACATGCTCAGCGCCGAGGTGAGCAGCAGCAGCACGCCGCGCACGGCCTGGAAGCGCGGGTGGCCCGGGCGCCAGCGCCCCGGCGGCGATCGGTCCGCCGCCCCATCGGCGGGGCCTGCCGAGGCACGCTCGCCGGATCGCCGCGCCAGCCAGACCGCCATCACGGCGGCCTGCGTGGCGTAGCGGCACCACAGGATCAGCGCCACCGGCACCACGGCGCCGGTCCACTTGACGGCGGCGTCCAGCGCGGCGAAACAACCCACCGCCGCCAGCATCAGCAGCACCCCGAGGCCGGGGCGGTGGCGGTTCACGCGACCGTCACGCCGGGGCCTGCACCCGGTCGGTCAGCAGGTCCCAGATCGGCGTCAGTGGCGCCGGAAGATCGGGCAGGCGCCCGAGGTCGCAGCGGCTCTCCTCGGGGCTGTGGAAGTCGCTGCCGCGCGACGCGGCAAGGCCGAACTCCTGCGCCATCTCGGTGTACTTGAGCACGTCGGCCGCGCCGTGGCTGCCGGTCACCACCTCGACCCCCGCACCCCCGTGCGCCTTGAACTCGCTGAACAGCGCGTACTCCTCGGTCGGGGTGAACTTGTAGCGCCCGGGGTGGGCGATCACCGCCTGGCCGCCGGCGCCGCGGATCCAGCGCACCGCGTCGCCCAGGTTGGCCCAGCGGTGCGGCACGAAGCCCGGCTTGCCGTCGGTCAGGTACTTGCGGAACACCTCGTTGGTGTCGCGGCACACGCCGGTCTCGACCAGGAAGCGCGCGAAGTGCGTGCGCGAGATCAGGTCCGGGTTGCCGACGTACTTCAGAGCGCCCTCGTAGGCGCCGCGGATGCCCGCTTGGGCGAGGCTCTCGGCCATCTCGCGCGCGCGCTCCTGGCGGCCGCCGCGGGTGCGGGCGAGTCCCTCACGAAGCTCGGCGTTCTCCGGGTCGAAGCCCAGGCCGACGATGTGCACCGTCTCGCCCGCGAAGGTGACCGAGATCTCCGTGCCGGTGAGATAGGCAAGCCCCGCTGCGTGGGCCGCAGACTGAGCGCGGGCCTGCCCGCCGATCTCGTCGTGGTCGGTCAGCGCCCACAGCTCCACCCCGTTGGCCTTGGCGCGCGCGGCCAGGGCCTCGGGTTGCAGCGTGCCGTCGGAGACGACGGAGTGGCAGTGCAGGTCGGCGTTCATCCAGAGGGTCGGCCGTTCGGCCACGGACATCGCGGGGGCCGGATGCACGCCGGGATTCTACGAAAGGGGGTCAGGGCATCAGCCGCAGCACCTGGCCGTCGCGGCTGTCGGTGAGCAGGTAGACCCAGCCGTCGGGCGCCTGGCGCACGTCGCGGATGCGGGCCGCGCCTTGCAGCAGGCGCTCCTCCTGCACGAGCTTGCGCTGTTCGTCGAAGCGCAGCCGCAGCACGGACTCGCCGCGCAGCGCGCCCACCAGCATCTGGCCCTGCCAGCCGGGGTAGCGGTCGCTCGTGACGAAAGCCATGCCGCTGGGCGCGATGCCGCGCGGCGCCCAGTGGGCGAGCGGCTGCTCCATGCCAGGCTTGGCGCTGCCCTCGCCGATCTTGAAGCCGGTCACGTACTCGGTGGCAAAGGTGATCACCGGCCAGCCATAGTTGCGCCCGCGCTCGGCGACGTTGACCTCGTCACCGCCCTGCGCGCCGTGCTCGTGGGTCCACAGCTGCCCGGTCGACGGATGCAGCGCCGCGCCCTGCACGTTGCGGTGGCCGTACGACCAGATCTCGGGCAACGCGCCGGCACGGCCGACGAAGGGGTTGTCGGCCGGCACCTTGCCGTCCGCCTCGAGGCGGACGATCTTGCCGTGGTGGTTGTCGAGCGTCTGCGCGTCGTCGCGCCGGCTGAATCGGTCGCCCAGGGTCACGAACAGGCGGCCGTCGCGGTCGAACACCATCCGCGAACCGAAGTGCGCGCGGCTGTCGACCTTGGGCTGCTGCCGGAAGATCACCTGCACGTCGGCGAGGCGGTTGCCGTCGAGCCGGCCGCGCGCGACGGCGGTGCTGTTGCGGCCCTCGTCGGCACCGGTGCCGGGCTCGGAGTAGCTCAGGTAGACCAGGCGGTTCGATTCGAACTGCGGGTGCAGCGCGACGTCGAGCAGGCCGCCCTGGCCGCGCGCGACGACCGCGGGCACGCCCTCGACGGGCGGGCTGACCTCGCCGGTGCGCACGTTGACGATGCGCAGCCGCCCGGGCCGCTCGGTGACCAGCGCGCGGCCGTCGCGCTCGAAGCCGGGCAGGAAGGCGATCGACCACGG
>JALOSQ010000310.1 GCA_025458335.1 Ideonella sp. | reverse complement strand
TAGATGGTGAGCTTGGTGCGCGACTGCGCGTGGCTGCCGGCGGCGACGGCCAGCGCCATCGCAGCAAGGGCCAGGGCACGGAGGGGCTTGAACATCGGGAGGCGTCCTTTGGGGTGCAGGGCTACGGGGGTTGGGACAAACGCGGGTGTCAGGGGTGCGGCGGGCGTTCACCGGCGGCCATGCGGCGCTCGATCTCGTCGAGCACCGGTGGCAGCTGGGCCACGGTGTCCACCAGGAAGTGGGCGCCGCCACGGCGCAGAACTTCTCCAGCGCGGGCGATGCGGTCACGCTGTTCCGTGGGCGGCAGCAAGGTCCATTCGTCAAGCGACAGGCCGACCTCATTGCCCGATGCGGTGACGCCGATCGTCCAGGTGCCGGCGGCCAGCCCTTCCCGGATGCCGGGCACGGTGTCGTCCACCTTCACCACGGCCGATGGCGGGTGCACACCCAGGTCGGCCAGGGTCCGGTACATCATCAGCGGGCCGGGCCGGCCCTCGACGAGGTCGCCGGCGCACACCAGGTTGTCGGGCTCATAGCCGGCGGCCGCGGCGCGCGGCAGCACGCGCGCCATGATGTCGCGGGTGTACCCGGTCGTCGAACCGATCTTCAGCCCCCGTGCCCGCAGGGCGCGCACGGTCTCGACCGCGCCGGGCACCATGTCGGCGAAGTCGGCCACCACCGCCACGTTCATGGGAACGAACACCTCGTACACACGGTCGATGTCGGCCTCGTCCGGCGCGTGGCCATGGCGGCTCTGCCAGGCCGCGGCGATGCGCGGCATGGCCATCAAGGCGGCGATGTGCGCGCGCTTAGGCAGGCCCATCGGGCCGCGCGCCTCGGCGATCGTGATGTCGACGCCGAAGCCGGCAAAGGCCTTCACGAACACGCCCATCGGCGCCCGCGATCCGAAGTCGATCATCGTGCCGGCCCAGTCGAACACCACCGCCTTCAACCCTTCAGTCATCGCGTGTCTCCGGGGACGGCCAGCCGTTCAGGCGAGTTCGGCGAACACGTCTTCGGCGATGCCGAAGGCGGTCGATGCGCCGGTGCCGCTGGTCACGATCACCACCCGCACACGGTCGGCCGGCCGGTCGATCAGCATCGTCCGATCGGCGACCGAGGCGTAGGTGCCGATCCAGCGCTGCACGACGCGGCGCCCGGGCAGTTCCAGCACGCGGTCGAGTTCGCGCAGGATCAAGTCGTCCACCTCCGTGCGCCCGAACGGCGGCGGCGTGGCCGCGTAGTGGTGGCTGTCACCGACGACCAGGGAGTCATCCTGTGGCGATTGCACGGCGATCAGGTGGATGCCGTGCGCCAGCATGTCGGGCTCGTCGCGCTCGATCGCGCGCCGCAGCGCTGCAGCGGGCTCGAGTTCCGAGTAGCCGAGGTAGCGCACGAGACCGAAGTCCGACATGACCGCCGCGCCCAGGCGCAAGGGCGCGGCCGGCTCCACGCGCATCATCTGCAGCGCACAACGCGTCAGCCCGTAGGCGGCGATGCGGTCGGCGTACAGGCCCAGGTAGTCGTCGCCCGGGCACACGATCACGGTGTCGGCCTCGAAACGTCCCTGGGTGGTTTCCACCGCCGGCACATCGATCGCCTGCACCTGCACCCCGCGCACGATGTCGACGCCATGCACGGCCTGCAACCAGGCCGCCAGCCGCGGGATGGCATCGCGCGACTCGACACGCAACTCGTGCGGGCTCCAGAGCGCCATGCGCAGACCCTCGGTGCGGAGCGAGGGGACCCGATCGCGGGCTTCGGCGGCGGTCAGCAGGCGGCAAGCGCTGCCCGACTCCGTCTGGACAAATGCCTGCAGCACCGCTTCGGCTTCGGAGCGCCTCGCGGCCACGATCAGCCCCTGGTGGGCGATCTGTATGCCGGCCTGCGGCGCGATCTCGGCCCAGACGTCGCGGCTGCGGCGGGCGCGCCGCCACGTGTCGCCCACCTGCTGACCCGTGACGGTGACAAAACCGAAGTTGCGCACCGAGGCCCCGTTGGCCTGTGCATCGCGGTCCACCACCCGCACGCTGAGGCCGCGCCGCGCGGCCACCAGCGCGTGCGCCAGCCCCACGACGCCCGCGCCCACGACCAGCACATCGGTTCTTCTTCGGGCGCTCGTTGCAAATGACACGACACGATTGCACGACAGTGGCGACGACAGCACGATGACAGCGCAGTGACGATTTCAACAGCACGTCAGGGCCCGAGGGCTGACCGTCTGGCTGCTTCGAAGTCCAGGCTTCGGAATGGCCGTGGGCCGGCCCCAGTCCGATCCGATCGGCTCATGACCGACTTCCAGCCATCGCCGGGTGTTCACCGCTGCTTCATGCGCGCTCTCTAGTCTGAGCCGAACGAATCTTCCTCCCGGTCGGCAGGGAAGCGCTGCGACAGGCGGAGACCTCTCCCGCGCGGCCTTGAGCCCGGCTCCTCCGGGATCCCGTCATGAGCCCAAGTCTTCGTCCCGCCCTGCTGGTCCTGACCGCCCTGCTGTCGAGCACCGTGTGGCCCACCTTGGCCATCGCACAGTCGCCGCCTCCTGTGGAGCGCCTGCTGCCGGCGACGGCCTCCAGCACCGAGTCGGCCGGTGCAGCGCCTCGACGCCCCGGTGCCAGTTCCGCAGCGACGACGGTGGTGACGATGCCGATCGCGCCCGAGCCCGCGCCGGCCGCCATGTCCGCTACCGGCAAGCCCGAGCGGCTGCCCACCGACTTCGAACGCCTGGCCACGACGGCCAATGGCGGGCGAACGCTCTGGCGCTTTGGCACCGAGCCGCGGCATGACGCGGGCCAGCCCAACGGCAACGAGAGCTCAAGCGTCGTGCCGGCCGACTACCCCGTGCAGGTGGGCGACGAGTTGCTCGTCCACGTCTGGGGCAGCGTCGAGGGCGAGTGGCGGCTGCGCGTGGACCGCAGCGGCCGCGTCGTGCTGCCCCGCGTGGGCCCCGTGGCCGCCGGTGGCAGCACCATCGGCGAGCTGACCACCCGCCTGCGCGAACGCCTGCTGACGGTGTTCCGCGGCTTCGAGCTCAGTGTCGCTTCGTGGCGGAGCCGGGCGACCGTGTGCTGCCGGGCCTGACGACGCTGTCCCGCGCGCTGGCCCGGGTCGACGTGGCGAGCGCCGGCGGCAGCCTGCGCCAGGTGAGCCTGCGCCGCGAGGGCCGTGACATCGGGCAGTTCGATCGCTATGCCCTGCTGGTGCGGGGCGTGCCCGGCAACGATCCGGTGCTGCTGCCCGGCGACGTGATCCACATCGAGCCCGTGGGTCCGCAGGTGGCGGTGCTTGGCGCCGTCAACCGCCCGGCGGTGTTCGAGACCCTGCCGGCGCAGACCCTGGCCGACGTGCTGGCGCTGGCGGGCGGCTTCTCGGCCGTGGCCGACGGCGACCGGGTCGAGGTCGAACGCCGGCGCGGCGAGCCCTTTGCGCGCATCCTGCAGCTGCGCTGGCCCGAGGACGCCGGCCAGCCGCTGGCCGATGGCGACCTGCTGCGCGTGCCCTCG
>JALOSQ010000309.1 GCA_025458335.1 Ideonella sp. | reverse complement strand
GCCGATCTCGTCGTGCGCGCCGCGCGCCTCCTGCAGGAGCGCTCCGGCGTGCGTCTCGGTGCGGACATCCGCGTCGACAAGCGCCTGCCCTTCGGCGGCGGGGTGGGCGGTGGCAGTTCGGACGCCGCCACCACCCTGCTCGTGCTGAACCGGCTGTGGAACTGCGGGCTCGATCGTGACGCGCTGCAGGCCCTGGGCCTTACCCTCGGTGCCGACGTACCGGTGTTCGTCTACGGGCGCAGCACCTTCGCCGAGGGCGTGGGCGAGCGCTTCCAGCCCGTCGACCTCCCGCCCGCGTGGTACGTGGTGCTCGTGCCGCCCGTCCAGGTCTCGACCGGGGCGGTATTCAGTCACCCGGAATTGACACGGGATAGTGCGCCCATCACAATAGCGACCTTTTTTTCGTCCCCCACCCGGAACGATCTCGAGCCTCTCGTGCGACGCCTCCACCCGGAGGTGGACAGCGCGATCCGCTGGCTCGGTGCCTTCGGGGACGCCCGGATGACCGGCTCTGGAGCCTGCGTGTTCTGCAGCTTCGACCGGGAAGAGCAGGCGAGGGAAGTGTGGGGCCGAAAGCCGAAGGAATTCACCGGATTCGTGGCCAGGGGGCTGGATCTCCACCCGCTCCACGGTCTGGTTGTTTGAGCAAGGTTTCCTGGGGAGTCGCCAAGTTGGTTAAGGCACCGGATTTTGATTCCGGCATGCGAAGGTTCGAATCCTTCCTCCCCAGCCAGTTCCTCACCCTGGCCGCAGGATGCGGGGCGGCCCCGGCGCCGGGGATCATCCGGCGGGCTTCCTCCAACGATTCGCTGCACTGACCGGCCATGGCCTACGACAGCTTGATGGTGTTCACCGGCAACGCCCACCCGCGGCTTGCCGAGCAGGTGTGCAAGCACCTCAACATGCCGCTGGGCAGGGCCACCGTCGGCCGCTTCAGCGACGGCGAGGTGATGGTCGAACTGCTGGAGAACGTGCGCGGCCGCGACGTCTTCGTCCTGCAGTCCACCTGCAGCCCCACCAACGACAGCCTCATGGAAGTCCTGCTGATGGTCGACGCCCTCAAGCGCTCGTCCGCCGGCCGGATCACCGCCGCCGTGCCGTACTTCGGTTACGCCCGCCAGGATCGCCGTCCGCGTTCCGCCCGCGTCGCCATCAGCGCCAAGGTGGTCGCCAACATGATGCAGGCCGTCGGCGTCGACCGCCTGCTGACCATGGACCTCCACGCCGACCAGATCCAGGGCTTCTTCGACATCCCGGTCGACAACATCTATTCCGCGCCCATCCTGCTGGGCGACGTGTGGAAGCGCGGCCACAGCGATCTCATCGTGGTCTCGCCGGACGTCGGCGGCGTGGTGCGCGCCCGTGCTCTGGCCAAGCGGCTGGAATCCGACCTCGCCATCATCGACAAGCGGCGCCCCAAGCCCAACGTGGCCACCGTGATGAACATCATCGGCGACGTCTCGGGCCGCACCTGCGTGATCATGGACGACATGGTCGACACCGCGAACACCCTGTGCGAAGCCGCCGCCGCCCTCAAGGAAAAAGGCGCCTCCCGCGTGCTCGCCTACTGTACCCACCCCGTGCTGTCCGGCAAGGCCATCGAGCGCATCACCAACTCGGTGCTGGACGAACTGGTGGTCACCGACACCATCCCGCTGCGCGAGGACGCCAAGGCCTGCGGGAAGATCCGGCAACTGAGCATCGCCGGCCTGCTGGCCGAGACGATCCGCCGCATCAGCAACGAGGACTCCGTGTCCTCCCTGTTCATGGAGTGAGCCTGCGGGCGCACCCCTGAGAGCCGGAGCCGCAAGGCTCCTTTCGTGAATCGGCGCCGGCTGGTCGCGGCCGGGGCCTGATCAAGGAGAACGTCATGAAAATGGAAGTGATCGCCAGTGCGCGGTCCGTGCAGGGAACGGGTGCGAGCCGCCGCCTGCGCCGGAAGGGCCTCGTGCCCGGAATCGTCTACGGCGGCGGCAGCGCCCCGCAGGCCATCGAACTCGACCACAACGCGCTCGTGCAGCGCCTGAAGCTCGAAGCCTTCCACGCTTCGGTGCTCACGCTGAAGGTCGGTGACGACAGCAGCCGCGTGCTGCTGCGCGACGTGCAGATGCACCCCTACCGCCAGGAAGTGCTGCACATCGACTTCCAGCGCGTGGCCAAGGACCAGGCCATCCACGTGAAGGTGCCGCTGCACTTCCTCAACACCGAGAACGCCCCCGGCGTGAAGCTCGGCCACGGCATCATCAGCCACGTGATGAACGAGATCGACGTCTCGTGCCTGCCGGACAATCTGCCCGAGTACATCGAGGTGGACCTCGGCAATGTGGAACTCGGCCAGTCCATCCACCTGGCGGACATCAAGTTCCCCGCCGGCGTGGAGTCCGTCCAGCTGAAGCACGGCAACAACGCCGTGGTCGCGACCATCAAGGTGCCCGGTGGTGCCGTCGAGGCGGAACCCGCTGCGGCGGCGCCGGCCTCCTCCGTGCCCGCGACTGCGCAGAAGGACAAGGACGCCAAGAAGTAACGGCATTCCGGTCCATGAAGCCCGCCGGGAGCACACTGCTCGCGGCGGGCTTTTTCACTCTTGCGGGGAGGTGAACCTTGCGTCTGGTCGTCGGTCTGGGCAACCCGGGTCGGGAATACGAACCCACGCGGCACAACGCCGGTTTCTGGTTCGTGGACGCGCTCGCCCGCAAGCACGGCGTCAGCCTTCGTACCGAGTCGCGCTTTCATGGGGCGCTCGCGCGCATCAACGAAGGCGGCTACGAGTGCTGGCTGCTGGAACCCAACACCTTCATGAACGCGAGCGGCCGATCGGTGAATGCGGTGTCGCGCTTCTATCGCATCGAGCCCGCCGACATCCTCGTCGTGCACGACGAGCTGGACCTCCCGCCGGGCGGCGCCAAGCTCAAGCTGGGCGGCGGCGCGGCCGGGCACAACGGCCTGAAGGACATCATCTCCCACATCGGCCAGGACTTCTGGCGTCTGCGCCTGGGCATCGGCCACCCGGGTGACCGCAACCAGGTCATCCACTTCGTGCTGCAGTCCCCGCGCCGTGACGAGATGACCGAGATCGAAGGCGCCATCGAGCGCTCGCTCGACGTGTGGCCCCTGCTGCTCGAACACAAGACCGAGGCCGCCATGATGGCCTTGCACACCAAACGCTGACGCCGCGCCC
>JALOSQ010000308.1 GCA_025458335.1 Ideonella sp. | reverse complement strand
CACGAACCTGGGCCGTGACCTGCTGGTGCTGTTCGCCCTCACCGGGTGGGCGCTGGCGGTACCGGCCGTCGGCACCGACTTCGTCGTGTCGATGTCGCTCACCTGCCTGATGTACGTGGCGCTGGCCTCGAGCTGGAGCCTGTTCTGCGGCACCACGCGCTACCTCTCGCTGGCCACGGCGGCGTTCTTCGGCATCGGCGCCTACACCAGCGCGCTCACGCTCGAGCAGCTGCCCTGGCTCGGCGCGATTGGCCTGGGCGCGCTGATCGCGGCCGGCGTGGCGGTGGTGATGGGCAGCGCGGGCCTGGGCGCGCTGATCGCGGCCGGCGTGGCGGTGGTGATGGGCAGCGCGGTGCTGCACCTGCGCGGCACCTACTTCGCGGTGCTGACCTTCGGGATGACCGAGCTGATCCGCCACGCAGTCACCTACTGGGAGAAGCAGGTCACCGGCACCGTGGGCCGCGTGCTCACCGTGGTGCCCGAGCGAGACACGATCTATCTGACCGTCCTGGCGCTGGCGGTGCTCGCGGTCGCCGTGTCGATCGTCGTGCGCCGCAGCCGGTTCGGCCTGGCGATGCTGGGCATCGGCGCCGACGAGCAGCGCGCGCAGACGCTGGGGGTCAACACCCGGCTGATCAAGATCGGCGGCTTCGCGCTGACCGCGGCGTTCGCCGGCGCGATGGGCGCGGCGATGAGCGTGCGCTGGACCTATATCGACCCGGCCACGGTGTTCAGCCCGTTCATCGGCTTCCAGACGGTGCTGATCGCGCTGATCGGCGGCGCTGCCACGCTGTGGGGCCCGCTGATCGCAGCGGTGGTGTTCAGCCTGCTGGCCGAGACGCTGCGGCTGCAGGTGCCGCAGGTCTACATGATGGCGCTGGGCCTGCTGCTCATCCTGTCGGTGCTGTACCTGCCGGGCGGGCTCGCCTCGCTGCGCTGGTCGACTTTCCGGCAGTGGCGCGACGACGTGCGCGGCTGGTGGCGCGAGCGCGTGGCCGAGCGCGACAAGGCGCGGCGCGACGCGGCCGAGGGCCGGCGCGTGGCCGGCAGCACCGCCGCGTCACGCGGGGCCACCCCATGAACGGTCATCCCATCCTCGAGGCGCGCGGCGTCACCGTGCGCTTCGGCGGCCTGACCGCCGTCGACCAGGTCAGTGCCGCATTCGCGGCCGGCGAGCTGGTGGGCATCATCGGCCCGAACGGCGCGGGCAAGACGACCTTCTTCAACGCGCTGTCCGGCGTGATCGCGCCGACCAGCGGCGACCTGTACACCCATGGCCAGCGGCTGACTGGCGCGAAGCCACACCGCTATGCCGCGCAGGGCATCGCGCGGACCTTCCAGACACCCCGGGTGTTCGCCGAGCTGACCGTTGCGGCCAACATCGACTTCGGGTTGCAGTTCGCCGGGCGCGATCGAAAGTCCTCGTGGCTGCTGAAGGACGAGACGAGCATCCTCCACCTGATCGGCCTGGCCGACCAGGCGCCGCTGCCGGCCGCGGCGATCACCCCGTCGCAGCAGCGCCTGCTCGAGATCGGCATGGCGCTGGCCACGCGCCCGCGACTGCTGCTGCTCGACGAGGTGGCCGCCGGCCTGACCGAGGCCGAGATCGACTCGATGGCGCAGCTGATCCGGCGCCTGCGTGACGAGCTGGACCTGACGGTGATCTGGATCGAGCACGCGGTGACCACGCTGCTGCGCTACGTCGAGCGGGTGATCGTGCTGCACCAGGGCCGAAAGATCGCCGACGGCGCGCCGGCCGAGGTGGTGCGCAACGCCGAGGTGGTCGAGGCCTACCTCGGGGACGAGATGGTGGCCGAGGCGGCATGAAGAACGACCTCGAACTCGCGCTGGACCGCAAGCTCGCGCACCTCAAGGTCGAGGGCCTGAGCGCGGGCTACGGGCCCTTCCTCGTGCTGCGCGACCTCAAGCTCGAGGCCCGCCCCGGGCTCACGGTGATCCTCGGCCCCAACGGCGCGGGCAAGACGACGCTGCTCAAGGCGATCAGTGGCCTGATCCCGCGCGGCGGCACGCTCGAGCTCGACGGCGAGGTGATCGAGACCGACGCCAAGACCAGCGAGATCGTGCAGCGAGGCCTGGTGCTGGTGCCCGAGGGCCGACAGCTGTTCCCGCAGATGACGGTGCGCGAGAACCTCGAGCTCGGCGGCTGGCTGGTGCCCAAGGCCGAGCGCGAACAGCGCCTCGAGCAGGCCTTCCGCGACTTCCCCAAGCTGGCGCAGCGCGAGTCGCAGCTGGCCGGCACGATGAGTGGCGGCGAGCAGCAGATGGTGGCGGTGGCGCGCGCGATGATGAGCGCGCCGCGCCTGCTGATGCTCGACGAGCCCTCGCTCGGCCTGGCACCGAAGATGGTCGACGAACTGCTGGCCATCGCGCGGCGCATCGCCGACCAGGGCGTGACCGTGCTGATGGTCGAGCAGAACGTCCGCAAGGCGCTCGCCGTGGCCGACCGCGGCTACGTGCTCGAGCGCGGCCGGCTGGTGGCCAGCGGCCCGGCCTCGCTGCTCGCGCGCAGCGCCGTCGTGCGGGAAGCCTACCTCGGCAAGTCCAGCTCGACCTCGACCACCGCCGCCCACGCCCATTCCAAGGAGAAGACCGTGTCCGACCTCAGCATGCTCATCAACGGCCTGGCCGTGACCGCCGAGAACGGCGCCACGTTCGAGCGCCGCAACCCGCTCGACGGCAGCGTGGCCACGCGCGCGGCGGCGGCCACCCCGGCCGACGCCGTGGCCGCCTGCGACGCCGCCGCCGAGGCCTTCAAGACCTGGAGCCAGACCGGCCCGAACGAGCGCCGCATGCTGCTGCTCAAGGCCGCCGACGCGCTCGAGGCCAAGACGCCGAAGTTCGTCGAGGCCGTGCCGGCCGAGACCGGAGCCACCGGCATGTGGGCGGGCTTCAACGTGATGCTGGCCGCGGGCATGATCCGCGAGGCGGCCGCGCTCACGACCCAGGTCGGCGGCGAGCTGATTCCCTCCGATGTGCCGGGCTCGCTGGCCATGGGCGTGCGCCAGCCGGCCGGCGTTGTGCTGGGTATCGCGCCCTGGAACGCGCCGGTGATCCTGGGCGTGCGCGCCATCGCGACCCCGCTGGCCTGCGGCAACACCGTGATCCTCAAGGGCAGCGAGAACTGCCCGCGCACCCATCAACTGATCATCGAGGCCTTCCAGGACGCGGGTTTCCCGGCGGGCGTCGTCAACTACATCACCAACGCCCCGGCCGACGCCGGCGCGGTGGTCGAGGCGATGGTGGCGCACCCGGCGGTGCGCAGGGTGAACTTCACCGGCTCGACCCGCGTGGGGCGGATCATCGCGATGACCTGCGCCAAGCACCTCAAGCCGGTGGTGCTCGAGCTCGGCGGCAAGGCGCCGATGGTGGTGCTCGACGACGCCGACCTCGAGGCGGCGGTGAACGGCGCGGCCTTCGGCGCCTTCGCCAACAGCGGGCAGATCTGCATGTCGACCGAGCGCTT
>JALOSQ010000307.1 GCA_025458335.1 Ideonella sp. | reverse complement strand
TCGAACATCCACCCGCCGAGCATCGGGCCGAGCGCCGTGCCGACCGAGTAGCTGGTGACGAGCAGCGCCACGGCCCGAACGAGGGTCGGGCCGATGAGCCGGTGGCCGAGTTCAATCACCATCAACGTGTAGACCGCACCGCCCACGCCGCCAAGCGCGAAGCCCACGGCCCACAGCACCACGCCCGGGTCGCGCGCGACCGACAGCAGCACGAGGTTGGCGGCCAGCACGACGACCCAGGCGCCCAGCGTGACACGCCGGGTGCCCCATCGGTCCGCCAGGTGGCCCGCCGGCGGCTGCAGCAGGGCACTGCCGGCGCCGATCACGGTGCCCAGGAGGGCCGCGGTCTCGAGGTCGAAGCCCAGCCGCATCGACACCGAGGGCAGCAGCGCGGACACGCCGCTCTCCATCAGCCCGCTGAGCACCGACACGCCGACCAGGGGCAGGGCGAGCGAGACCAAGGCGGCCCGGTGGGCCACCGCGCGGCCCTGCACATCGGGCAGCCCCTCGTCCGACGGCACCCGGTGCGGCAGCAGGGTGAGGCTGGCGCCGAGCGCAACCAGCATCATCGCGACGCTCAGCACCAGGGTGGGGCCGCCGGCCCAGGCCATCAGCGACACGATCGCGGGCCCGGCCATCAGCCCGAGGCCGACCGCGGTCTCGAACAGGCCGACGAAGAACCCGCGCCGTTCCTTCGGTGCGGCCTCGGCCAGCCAGGCCTCGCCGGCCACCCAGACCAGCCCGCCGCCGAGCCCCAGCACGAAGGCCCCGGCCAGCCAGCCGGCGTAACGCTCGTGCAACGCCAACGTGGCCAGCGCCAGTGTGGCCCCCGCCGTGGCGGCCACGAACACCCGGGCGTGCCCGTGGCTCGCGATCACGCGCGTGGCCGCACCGCTGGACAGCAGGATGCCGGCCCACAGGGCCGTGGCGAGCAGACCGACATCGAAGGCCGGCCGCCCCGCCTCGGTCAGCGACAACGCCATCTGCGTCATCGCGGCGAACTCGGCCGCGACGAACACGAAGTACACCGCCGGGATGGTCCACAGCACCCAGGCCGTGCTGGGCGGGGGCTGGCTCACTTCCGGACTCGACATGCTGTCCGGGAATGTAGTGCCGGCGGGACCGTCAGCCCAACGGCGGGGCCGACGGCCGGCCCGTGTGCCGAACCTAAGGCCGGCCGTGGCGAACTCAGTCGCGCACCGTGACTGCGGTGCCGCTGCAGGTGACCATCAGCATGCCGTTGCCCTGGCCGACGGTCTCGTAGTCGAGGTCGATGCCCACGACCGCGTTGGCGCCCAGGCGCCGCGCCTCGTCGGCGATCTCCTCCATCGCGATCTGGCGCGCCTTGCGCAGCTCGTTCTCGTACGCACCCGAGCGCCCGCCGACGATGTCGCGGATGCCGGCGAACAGGTCCTTGAAGATGTTGGCGCCGAGGATGGCCTCGCCGGTGACGACGCCGTGGTACGCGACGATCGTCTTGCCTTCGAGGGTCGGGGTGGTGCTGAGCAGCATGGGACCTCCTGATGACGGAGAGGCCCAGATGCCGGCGATCGGCGGGCCTTCAAGGGCGCGCGCCCCCTCAGAAGACCCGATGGCGCAGGTAAGCCGCCTGCGGATCCTCGCCGGCGCGGATGGCGCGCACCATCTCGCCCTCGGTGGACATCTTGCGCTCCGCGTCGGCGATCACGGCCTCGGCCTCGGCATGCGGCACCAGCACGATGCCGTCGCGGTCGGCGAGCACCAGATCGTCGGGCTGCACCTGCACGCCGCCGATCGCCACCGGCACCTCGTAGGCCTCGGCCCTCCAGGCGCAGACGATGTCGATCGGCGTGGCGAAACGCGCGAACACCGGGAAGCCCTGGTCGGCGATGGCCTGCAGGTCGCGACAACCGCCATCGACGATGTAGCCGCGCGAGCCCTTGATCGCCAGCGCCTCGGCCGACAGCCCGCCGAACAGCGCGCGCGTGTCGTCCTGGGGCTGGCAGACCACCACGTGGCCGGCCGGAGCCTTGGACAGCAGCCCCGCCCATTCGTAGAGCGAGGTGTGCTTGTCGAGCGTCGGGTCGGGCCGCCCGCGCACGGTGAAAACCGGCCCCGCGGCCTTCATCGACCGCTCGATGCCGACGATCGTGCGGGGCAGCACGCGGATCGGCAGGCCGCGGTCCTTCATCACGTCGTGGATGACCGAGCTGTGGCAGGCGTGCAGGCGTTCGGCGAGGGTGGGCATGGCATGGCGCGAAGCTGGCGGCGCGGCAGGCGCGCCCGGAACCTCACTGTGCCTCCTGCGTCCGCCGGCAGCCACGGGGCGGACCCGCAAACGGCCCCGAGCACCCGCATCGTGCGGGGCAGGGCCTCGCCGAGCGTCAGGCAGGCACTGCGCCGCGCGGATCCGGCAAGCCGCCGATCGCCAGCGCCAGGGCCTGAGCCGAGGTCCAGGCGCCCTCGACCCCGGCCCCGCCGAGCCAGTCACCACAGGCACCCAGCCCGAGGGCGGGGTCCCACCAGCAAGGCGATGTCGGCGATGCCTCGGCCCGCACCGCCGAGGCGTAGCGCCAGCGATGCGCCACCGCGTGGCGCCACGGCCCGCTGCCGAGCCAATCGGCCACGACGGGACGCAGCATCGCGATCACGTCCCCCGGCTCGGCCTCCAGCATCGACTGGCTCCAGCCCGGCGTGGCGTGCACGACCCAGCACGCACCACGGGCCGGCTCGGCGCGCCCCGGGCGCGACTCGTTGCGGGCAATCCAGGCAACCGGCCCGTCGACCGGGCGCGCGACGTCCCAGTCCCGCGGGCCGTGGCCGACGTCGTCCCAGAGCATCAGGGCCCAGCAGGGCCGCATCGTCCAGTGCGCCGCACGCGCCGCCCAGTCGGGCCGGTGCGGCCGCAGCAGGGCCGCGGCCTGGGCCGGGGGCATCGCGAGGACGACACGGTCGAAGCGCCCGCCCACCGCCGCGCCCTCGACCTCCAGCGACCACCCGGCGCTGTCGCGACGCAGCCCGGTCACCGTGGACTGCAGCGAGACCGGCAGCCCTGCGGCAAGCCGGCGCGCGAGCGCGGGCATGTCGGGTCGGCCCACCCACAGCTGCGCGTCCTCCAGCGGCGCATAGGAGCGCGGCGCCAGGCGTGGCGTCCAGCGCGCGAGCACGCCCGCCGCCGCCTGGGCGTCGACCCAGCGCTCGAACGCG
>JALOSQ010000306.1 GCA_025458335.1 Ideonella sp. | reverse complement strand
CCAACTCGCGGCTGCGCTGAAGGTTGGTCGTGGCGATGCTGGCCTGGGCCTTGGCCTGCTGCAGTTGCGCTCGCTGCAGCGCGTCGTCGAGCTGCACCAGCACCTGCCCGCGTCGCACCGGTCGCCCTTCGGTGAAGCCGATCTGCTGGACGCGGCCCGGCACCTCCGGACGCAGCATGACCGCCTGCCGCGCCCGCAGTGTGCCGACCGCCTGCACGTCATCGGCGATCGGCTGTGCCTGGGCCTTGGCCACCTCGACCGCGACCGGCCCACCCGGCCCACCAGCCCCGCCCGGCCCGCCGGGGCGCGGTGCTCCGCCCGGCGGACCGCCGGACGCCACGCCCGGACCCGCACCGGCCGCGGCCGGTCCGCTGGCCGTCGCGCCAGGGGGCGGTGCCGACTCGCGCTGGAACCACCACGCGGCAGCGGCCACGGCGACGGCCGCGACCAGGGCCAGGAGGGTGACGGGGTGACGCAACTTCATGGGTCGATGCTCGGCAAGGACGGCGTGATCATCGCCGCAGGTGGAGGCGCGTGTCGGCCGGCTGCCGAAACGAAAGTGCCGCCGTGGGAGATCTCCTCGACGGCGGCACTGGATCGGGCCCGGGCCGTGGCCGGCCCACCATGATGTCGTGTGGTGGAGAGGAGGAGGATCGAACTCCCGACCTTCGCATTGCGAACGCGACGCTCTCCCAGCTGAGCTACCCCCCCACGCGAGCCAACGAGTTTAGCCGATGTCGCGCGGCCGCCGATTGCCGGCCCGCCCGATGGTGCCCGATCGCCGCTCGGGATAGAACCGGGTCTGAGGCTCGCCGGTGGCGCGCCCCGGCCCGACCCCGAGTCCCGAAACAGGAGCAGCGCATGCCCGACCCGACGCCCGAGTGGCTCGACGCCCAGTACAACAACCGGGCCCGGATCCCCGAGCACCCGGCGATCTTCGACAAGTGGATGCGCGCCTCGGCGCTCGCCCGCGAGGGGCTGCGCGGGCGGCTCGACCTGCGCTACGGCCCGGGGCCGAAGGAGACGCTCGATGTGTTCGAGCCTGCCGGCACGGCTGCGACCGGGGATGTCGTGGTCTTCATCCACGGCGGCTACTGGCGCTCGCTCGACAAGTCCGACCACAGTTTCGTGGCGCCGGTGTTCGCGCAGGCTGGCGCCGTCGTGGTGGTGCCCAACTACGACCTCTGCCCGGCGGTGGGGATCGACGACATCGCGATGGAGATGACGCGGGCGCTGGCGTGGACCTGGCACCACGCGGCCGAGTTCGGCGGCGACCGCCGTCGCGTCACGGTGATCGGGCACTCGGCAGGCGGGCACCTCGCCGCGATGCTGATGACATGCGACTGGCCGAGGGTCGATCCGGCGATCCCGCGCGACTGGTTGCGCCGGGGCATGACGATCTCGGGCCTGCACGACCTGCGCATCGTCGCGCAGGTGCCCTTCCTCAAGGCGGACCTTCGACTCGCCGCCCGGGTGGCCGCGCGCGTCAGCCCGGCGTTGTTCCCGCCGCCGGCCGGCACCCTCTACGCGCTGGCCGGCCAGCACGAGAGCGAGGAATTCCTGCGCCACACCCGGCTGATCCAGGACGCCTGGGGTCCGTCGGTCGTCCCGGTCTGCGACACCATCGCGGGGCGCAACCACCTGGACATCCTCATCGACCTGGCCGATCCCGACGCGCAGCTGCACCAACTGGCCCGCGAACTGATGACACGGACGTGAACGGACTGGCCATTGGGGGCCGCATCAGGACAAGCCCTGTCCTATGCCGTGCATAGCCCCTTTCTATTGGCCCACCCCATGTCCATGGGATATCGTGCCGCTGTCTAGGACGAATGTCCTGCGACCCGTGGCGCCACCGGGGCCCACGACCGAGAGTCCGATTCCGATCACAGGAGATGACCATGGGGTTGAAAGGATCGAAGACCGAGCAGAACCTGAAGGACGCCTTCGCGGGTGAGTCCCAGGCCAACCGCCGCTACCTGTACTTCGCAAACAAGGCCGACGTCGAGGGTCAGAACGACGTCGCGGCGCTGTTCCGCTCGACCGCCGAGGGCGAGACCGGCCACGCGCACGGCCACCTCGAGTTCCTCGAGCAGGGTTCGGGCGACCCGGCGACCGGCCTGCCGATCGGCAGCAGCCGCCAGAACCTGATGGCCGCGGTCGCAGGCGAGACGCACGAGTACACCGACATGTACCCGGGCATGGCCAAGACCGCGCGCGACGAAGGCTTCGACGAGATCGCGGACTGGTTCGAGACGCTGGCCAAGGCCGAGCGCTCGCACGCCAACCGCTACCAGAAGGCCCTCGACGCCCTGGTGGACTGATCGACTCGAGCAACGCTGCAACAAGGGGCCTCGTGCCCCTTGTTGCTTTGTGTTTTCGCTTTGTGAACCAGCTGTCCTGACCCTGCCACTGGAACCCCTCATGCGCGAAGGCAACCTCGAAGCCCCGACCCGGCACCCGATCGACTGGAAGAACCCGGAGTTCTACGACGAGACCTCCCTGTTCAAGGAAATGGAGCGGGTGTTCGACATCTGCCACGGCTGCCGCCGCTGCGTGAGCCTGTGCCAGAGCTTCCCGAACCTGTTCGACCTGGTCGACGCCACCGACGACGGCGAGGTGCATGGCGTCAAGAAGGACGACTACTGGAAGGTCGTCGACCAGTGCTACCTGTGCGACCTGTGCTACATGACCAAGTGTCCCTACGTGCCCCCGCACGAGTGGAACCTGGACTTCCCGCACCTGATGCTCCGAGCCAAGGCGATCAAGTACAAGAAGGGCGAGGTCTCGGCCGCCGAGCAGTTCCTGGCCTCCACCGACAAGCACGGGCAGTTCGCCGGGATCCCCGTGGTCGTGCAGGTCGTCAACGCCCTGAACAAGACCAAGGCCGCGCGCAAGGTCATGGACGGCATGCTGGGGGTCCACCCCGACGCCTGGATGCCGGCGCTGGCCGACAGCCGCTTCCGCTGGAGCGCCGACAAGGTCGGACCGGCCACGGTCGTGACCCACGGCACCAACGCGCCGGGCAAGGTGGCGATCTTCTCGACCTGCCTCGTCAACTACAACGAGCCGGGCATCGGCCACGATCTCGTCAAGCTGCTGAACCACAACGACATCCCGTACGTCATCGTCGAGAAGGAGAAGTGCTGCGGCATGCCGAAGCTCGAGCTCGGCGACCTCGAGGGCGTG
>JALOSQ010000305.1 GCA_025458335.1 Ideonella sp. | reverse complement strand
CGTCGCGCGTGTCACGTAGAGCGACCCTTTGGGCCCGAGCATCCCGAGGTTGAACGGCGGCACCGGGCCGCTCGCATTGCCGAAGCTCGCCAGCAGCCCGAACGGACGCAGGCAGTCGAGCGAGCGTTCGAAGGTGTCCTTGCCGATCGAGTCGTAGACCACCTTGACACCCTTGCCGCCGGTGATCTCCTTGACGCGGGCAACGAAGTCTTCCTTGGCGTAGTTGATGGCGTGCGCAGCGCCGTGCTCACGCGCCAGGGCCGTGCCGATCAGCTGGAGGCCCAGCGCCTTCGCCCATTGGCAGGCGATCAGGCCCACACCCCCGGCGGCCGCGTGGAACAGCACGTGGTCCCCCGGTTGCAGGCCGCCCTGCGGCAGCGTCTTCTTCAACAGGTATTGAACGGTGAGGCCCTTGAGCATCATGCCCGCGGCCGTGTCGAACGCGATTCCGTCCGGCAGGCGGCAGACGTTCATCGCCGGCATCACGACGTTCATCGCCGGCATCACGCGGGCCTCGCTGTAGGACCCGGGCGGGTTGCTCGCGTAGGCCGCTCGGTCGCCGGGCTTCAGGTGCGTCACGCCCTCGCCGACGGCTTCGACGACGCCGGCGCCTTCCATGCCGAGGTTCAGCGGCAACGGCAGCGGATAGAGCCCCGTGCGCTGGTAGACGTCGATGAAGTTGAGCCCGCAGGCCTGGTGGCGGATGCGGACCTGGCCCGGCCCGGGTTCACCGACCGGTACGTCGACGAGGCGCAGTTGTTCGGGGCCGCCGGTGGCGGCGATCTGGATGGCCTTGGGCATGGCGTGTCTCCGGCGCAGTGGGTTGGCAACAGGGTGGCAACAGCCGGGAGGCTAGCATTCCGCCTTTCGGGCCCGGCGCCCGAGCGCCCATGGCCCCGACTGCTGCTCCCCGACTGACCCCGACACTGGTGGCCCTGATGATGCTGCCGCCCCTGCTGTGGGCCGGCAATGCCGTCGTCGGCCGGCTCGCCGCGGACCTGATCTCGCCACTGCTGCTCAACGTGTTGCGCTGGCTCGGGGCGGGCCTGCTGCTGGCGCCCCTCGGGTGGCGCCTGTTTGCCGACGCGGAGTCACGTGCGCGCATCCGGGCCCACTGGAAATACCTCGCGTGGCTCGGCCTGCTCGGCGTCGGCGCGTTCAATGCGCTGCAGTACACGGGGCTGCGCACGACCACGCCGCTGAACGCGACGCTCATCCTGGCCAGCGGGCCGGTGTGGTCGCTGGCCATCGGTGCGATGTTCTACGGCGTGGCGGTGCGGCGGGTCGACGTGGCCGGGGCCGTGCTGTCGCTGGCCGGCGTGCTGCTGGTGATCTCCGGTGGCAGCGTCGAGCGGCTGGCCCGCCTGCAGCTGGCGCCTGGCGACCTGCTCCTGCTGGTGGCCACCGTCGGCTGGAGCGTGTACACGTGGCTGCTCGCGCGGCCGCCCGCAACCTTGCGGCCTGCCGGGGCGAAGGAATGGACCTGGGCCGAGTTCCTGCTGCTGCAGATCGTGATCGGCTTCGGCTGGGCCGCGGCGGCCACCGCCGTCCAGTGGGCGACCGTCCCCGACACGCTGCAGCCCACGACCTGGTCACCGCTGCTGCTGGGCCTGCTGGCGTACGTGATGGTCGGGCCGTCGCTCGTGGCATATCGCTGCTGGGGCCTGGGCGTGTCGCGCGCCGGCCCGACCCTTGCCGCCTTCTTTGCCAACCTCACGCCGCTGTTCGCCGCGCTGATGTCGCTGGCGATCCTGGGCGACGTGCCGCGCTGGTTCCACGCCGCGGCGTTCGCGCTGATCGTGGCCGGCATCGTCGTCACGACCCGTGCGGCGCCGGCGCGTGCCGCGCCCGCAGTCCGCCAGGATCGATCGGCCTGAGCCCGCCGGCGGAACACCCATCGACTCAACAGGACCCTGGTCATGACCCTGAAACTGGGCTGCATCGCCGACGACTTCACGGGAGCCACCGACCTGGCCAACATGCTCGTGCGCGCGGGGATGCGCGTGGTCCAGATCAACGGCGTGCCGGCGCCGCAGGATCCGGCCCCCGACGGCATCGATGCGGTGGTCGTGGCCTTGAAGAGCCGCACCGCCCCCGTCGCCGAGGCCGTCGCGCAGTCGCTCGATTCGGCGCGCTGGCTGCGCCGTCACGGCGCGCCGATGCTGTATTTCAAGGTCTGCTCGACCTTCGACTCGACGCCGGCCGGCAACATCGGGCCGGTGGCCGAGGCCCTGGTCGACCTGACCGGCGCCGCCATCGTGCCGGTGACCCCCGCCTTTCCGGAGAACGGGCGCACCGTTTATCGCGGGCACCTGTTCGTCGGGGAGCAGCTGCTGTCCGACAGCCCGATGCGCCAGCATCCGCTGACCCCGATGACCGACGCGAACCTGGTGCGCGTGCTGCAGGCGCAGCTCGACCCGGCGCGCGCCCGACGCGTCGGGCGGGTGGATCAACGCGAGGTGGCCGGCGGCCCGGCTCGGATCCGCGAGCGCCTCGACGACCTGCGTCGCGCAGGCATGACCTTCGCCATCGTCGATGCGATCGAGGACGATCACCTGCGCGCTCTGGCCGCCGCCGCGGCCGACCTGCCGCTCGTCGTGGCGGGCTCGGGGCTGGCGATCGGCCTGCCGGCCAACCACGGCCTCGCACCCGACCCCGTCTCGGCGCGACTGCCCCCGGCCGGCGGTCGGGCTGCAGTCGTCAGCGGCAGCTGTTCGGCCGCCACCCGGGCCCAGGTGGCCGACTTCATCGGCCGCGGCGGGCTGGCGCTGCGCCTCGACCCGCTGGGTCTGGCGGCAGGCGACGATCCCGTCGCCAAGGTGAGCGCTGCCTTGACCGCCGTCGCCACCGGCCGCGACCCGCGCGAGGCCGGCAGTGCGCCGATCCTCGTCTATGCGACCGCCGAGCCTGACGAGGTCGCCAACGCCCAGGCGGTCCTGGGCCGCGAGCGTGCCGGGTCACTCGTCGAGCACGCGCTGGCCGAGGTCGCGGCCGCGCTCGTGGCCGCTGGGGTGCGCCGCCTCGTGGTGGCGGGCGGCGAGACCTCCGGCGCCTGCGTGCAGCGACTCGGCCTGCGACAGCTGCGCATCGGGCCGCAGATCGACCCCGGCGTGCCGTGGTGCCATGCCCCCGAGGCGGCCGGCGGGGACGGCCTGCACGTGGCCCTCAAGTCGGGCAACTTCGGCGGGGTGGACTTCTTCAGCCGGGCGTTCGACGTGCTGTCCGCCGGCTGAGCCGGCGGGCTGGGGCGCGATGGCGACCGCATCGGGCACGGCCCGCGTGGTCAAGACTCAGCCCACGGCCGCGCGGCGCCTCGAGCGCGTCCACACCATCGTGTAGACGGCGACGTTGACCACCAGCACCCCGGCCCCGAGCACCCATTGCCACTCGCGCGTGAGGCCCTCGGGGTAGATCAGCGGAATCAGGTAGTGCTCGACGAACCCGCCGTCGTAGCCGCCCTCCCCGGCCTGCCTTCTCAGCGTGTTCTCGAGCGGCGTGAGCGGGCACAGGCCGCCGGACCACTCGATCCACACCCCCCAGGCGGCAGCCGGCAGGTGCAGCACGGCCAGCCATGAGCGCACCAGCACCATCAGCCCGCCCGCGACGACCCACACGATGAACGCGAGGTGCACCCACACCACCGCGTCGGCGAGCCAGCGGGCCGTCGCGGGGTCGAGAGAGGACAGG
>JALOSQ010000304.1 GCA_025458335.1 Ideonella sp. | reverse complement strand
GGCGCTGGCAGCGTCACATGCTGCACGTGATGGTCGAGGTCCACCGCGTCGTCATGCACCCACACGGGGTCCGCGAAGTGCAAGGGCATCGGCGCGAGCCTGCGCTGCAGGATCGGGGCCAGGTGAAGGCGTCGGCCCAACTCGTGCTTGACCGCGGCGTGGAAGTCGCCGCGAGGGTCGCGAGGGCGGTCGAACAGGCTCAGCGACGCGACATGCATCGGGGTCTGTGGCGTCTCCAGGTGCAGGAACGCCGCGTCGACGCCGCTCAGGGCCTGCATCACCCATCCTCTTCTCGCGGTCCGCCCGCTTGCCGGCCCGGGAGCCCGCCTGCCCGCGACCGGGGTGGTCGCGTTGCAATCCTCCGCGGCGCGGCCGGCACGCCACCTGAGTCCGCTCAATCGCAGGCCACCGGGCGGACACGGCCCTGGCTGCGTGGACATTCCGGGCTCGGCCGGAGTGTCCGCACAATGGGCGCTCCCACCCTCACCGGATCCGGTCATGGACTTGAAGCTGCCGATCACCATCGTCGACGAACTCAGCGAGCACGAGGTGCGAGCCCAGGGCGAACTCGACCTCGCCAGCGGCGAGATCCGCAACGTGCGCTACGACGACCCCGGTGCCGTGGCGCAGGGCATTCCGGCGACGCGGCCGGACTACGAGTTCACCCTGGGCATCCTGCGCAACGGGGCCCGCGAGGTCGAGTTCCGCGTCGAGGTCGATGCCATGAGCGGGCGCTACTCGGTGACCCCGAGCGAGTTGCTGGAGCTCAAGGGCCGCGCAGCCCGGTTGTTCAGCCAGCCGCCGTCCACGCTGCATTGAGATCCGGTGGTCGGACACCGGCTGCGCAGGACAATCCCGCATGACCACCCGCCATCCCCACCAGGGCGAGCCTGCGCTGATCCACTCGCTGACCGAGTGGCGCGCGCTCGCCGAGATGGCGCTGCTGCCCTATGCGCTGCCCTGGCTGGTGCAGACGCCGCGCGGCGACGGCCACCCCGTGCTGCTGCTGCCCGGCTTCATGGCGGACGAAGCCTCGTTGCTGGTGCTGAAGGTCTTCCTGCGGCAGCGTGGTCACGACGTGCAGACCTGGGGCTTCGGGCGCAACGTCGGCTTCAGCAGCCGCCACGCCCGCGCGCTCGAGCAGAAGATCCGCTTCCTGCACCACCACAGCGGCCGGCGTGTCAGCCTGGTGGGCTGGAGCCTGGGGGGCGTGTTCGCGCTGTACGGCGCGCATCAGGCACCCGAGTGCGTCCGTTCGGTGATCACGCTCGGCAGCCCGGTCAGCGTCGATCCGCACGGCAGCCAGTCACCTCGTGTCGTCAAGGCCCTGTACCGCCTGATCGCCCACCCGCTCGGGCCCGACGCCCACGCGCTGCAGCCCCGCGCCAAGAAACTGCGCGAGCCCAAGACCCTGCCGGTGCATGTCAGTTGCCTGTACTCGCTCGGCGATGGCGTCGTGCCGCCACAGGAGGCCACGATCCACGGGGACCCTGCGCTGCACGAGAACATCCGCGTCGCCGGCAGTCACGCCGGCCTCGGATTCAACCCGATGGTCCTGGCGATCGTGGCCGACCGCCTGGCCCAGCCCGAGGGGGCCTGGAAGCCCTTCAGGCCGGCGGGCTGGTGGGCGAGCGCTTACCGCCTCGCGACGCACGGCGCCGCGGCGCCGCCGCCGCGGCCGCCGGCTCGGTCGGAGCTTGCCGCGGCCGGCCCGGCCTCGGCCGGCGGGCGGCCAGCAGTTCCTGGAAGCTCTCGCGGACGCACTGCGCAAACGCGGCCGGGTCCGGCATCAGTTCGCGGCAGGACGTCGGCGAAACGATGATGCGCCCGTCGTAGCTGGTCACGGCGAAGACCAGGCCCATGCCGTCGGCGATCGGCATGATCGCGGAGAAATACGTCATGCGCGCGCCGCACAGGTACAGCGGCACCGATGGCCCCGGCACGTTCGTGATCGTGCAATTCGCCAGCGGCGCCCGTCGCCCGGCGCTCGCGGTGGCCAGCCCGAGCACCTTGCTCGCCAGCGCGAGCGTCGCGGTCGGCACGTGGCGGCCGATGTCCGTCAGCTCGGTGGCCGTGACCGCGCGCGCGACCAGGTCCGACGAGCCGGTCTGCGCCCGCACGTGCGCGAGCCGTTCGAGCGGGTCGGCGAGGTCGGTGCCGAGGTCCACGCGCATCCACGCCAGCTCGGGCGGGGCCTCGGCCGGTGGGTCTTCGCGGCGCGCCCAGATCGGCGCCATCGCGCACAGGCTCTGCGCCGGCAGCTCGCCGTGGCGCTCGAGGTAGCGTCGCAGCGCGCCGCCGCACATGGCCAGCACCGCGTCGTTGACCGTGGCGCCCTGGACCTTGTCGCGGATCGTCTTGAACTCGGCCAGCGTGAAGCGGCGCGTCTCGAACACGCGGTGCGGCGACACCACGGCGTTGAAGCGCGTCACCGGCATCGACAGCCGCCCGCGCAGGCGTTCGCCGATCGCGGCCACGGCGCCCGGCGCGGCGCGCTGCACGACCCGCCCGACGGGGCCGGCCAGGCGAACCGGGGCGGTCGCGGTGCGCAGCACGCCCCGGGCGAGCATCGACACCTTGCCGGGCTTGCGCCCGGGAAACCACGGCGCCGGCGGCGGCGCGGCCGGTGGCTCGGCCTCCAGGTCGTGCAGCAGCATCGTGATCTCGCTGCCGTGCTCGATGTCGATTGCGGCGTGGTGCGTCTTCGTCAGCAGCGCGAAGCTGCCGGCCGGCAGGTCGTCGATGCGGTCGAGCCCTTCGATGACGTGGATCTCCCACAAGGGGCGGTTCATGTCCAGCGGCCGTGCGTGGATCCTGGAGACCTGGATGCAGAACTGCCGCCAGTCGCCCGGGGCCGGCAGGGCGATGTGCCGCACGTGGTACTCGAGGTCGAAGTCCTCGTCGTCGACCCAGTAGGGTGCGTCGAGGCCGAGCGGCACCCGGTGGAGTTTCTGCCGGAACACGGGCAGGCTGCCGAGCCGGTTCTCGAGGTGCGCGAGGATGCTCTTGAAGCGGACCTTGCCGCCCGGCGCGGTCGACTGGTCGTAGATGTGGATGAGCGTGACGTTCGCGTTGGCGTGCGGCGTGTCCGCGTCGAGGAACGCCGCGTCGTGTGCGCTGAGCTGTCTCATCCGGCGGCTCGGGGCGACCCGTCAGGGCTGCTCGAAATCGAAGGTCTCGGTGTCGACCTCGGACTGCGCCTG
>JALOSQ010000303.1 GCA_025458335.1 Ideonella sp. | reverse complement strand
GCCTCGTCGAGGCTGCCCCAGGTCAGCGGCGCCCCGAGGTAGCTGCCGATGCGCTGCAAGGCCCCCGCCTCGATCTTCGGGCCGACGTCGTTGAGCACGAGCCGCTCGACCGGCGTGTTCGCGAGCGATGCGACGCCCAGGCCGATGAGACCGCCCATCGAGGTGCCCACCCAGTGCAGGGTGCGCGCGTTCAGGCGCGCCAGCAGCGTGACCATGTCGGCCACGTAGGTCGGCACCGCATAGCCCATCGGGTCGGCGAGGCGGTCGGACTCGCCGCGGCCGACGACGTCGGGACAGACGACGCGGTAGCGGTCGCTCATCGCGCGGGCGAGCACGTCGAAGTCGCGGCCCTGCCGTGACAGGCCGTGCACGCAGACCAGCACGCGGTCGTTGGCCGGGTCGCCCCACTCCCAGTACGCCATGCGGTGCAGGCCGCGCGGGTCAAGGCATTGCACGTGGTGCAGTCGGGGTTCGGCAGCGGCGGTCATGGCGAGGGGTCGGCGGGCGGCACGGTGCGGGCGCACAGCGGGCGGGCCCGCTTCGGCGGTCGATAATCCATCGTATCAACCCGCCGTGTCGCACCGTCCGCTGCCCCACACGGCCCCACCCGGAGAAACCGCCCCATGCTTCAGGGAAAGACCGCCCTCGTCACCGGATCCACCAGCGGCATCGGCCTGGGCGTGGCCATTGGCCTCGCGCGCGAAGGCGCCAACGTGATCATGAACGGCTTCGGCGACACCGAGGCCTGCCGCCAGCAGGTGGCGGCGGCAGGACTGGCCAAGCACATCCGTCTCGGCTTCCACGGCGCCGACATGAGCAAGCCGGACGAGATCCGCAACATGATGGACTACGCGGCAAAGGAGTTCGGCGGCGTCGACATCCTGGTGAACAACGCCGGCATCCAGCACGTGTCGCCGGTGGAGGATTTCCCGGTCGAGAAGTGGGACGCGATCATCGCGATCAACCTGAGCTCGTCCTTCCACACCACGCGGCTCGCGCTCCCGGGCATGAAGCAGAAGAACTGGGGCCGGGTGATCAACATCGCATCGGCCCACGGCCTGGTCGCCTCGGCCCACAAGTCGGCCTACGTCGCATCGAAGCACGGCATCGTCGGCTTCACCAAGTCGGTCGCGCTCGAGACCGCCACCACCGGCATCACCGTCAACGCAATCTGCCCGGGCTGGGTGCTGACCCCGCTCGTGCAAAAGCAGATCGACGACCGCGCCGCGCGCGAGCTGGCCGACCTGGCGGTCTTCCTGTGCTCAAAGGGCGCCGACAACGTGCGCGGCGTGGCCTGGAACGTCGACGGGGGCTGGGTGGCGCAGTAAGGCGCTGCCGCGAGCGCAACTCGCGATCTGTCCTCGCCCCCTCAGCGCGTGAGCCGGATGTTCCCGCTCACCGTCACGGTCACGCTGCCCTGCCCCGGCTCGACCGGCAGCGGCGCGGCCTCGGCAGCGGCCGCCATGGCCTGGCCGCGCAGCATCGGCATGGGCATCGGCGGCGGCTCGTTGGCGCTGACGTTGACCTCGCCGATCGTGTAGCCGGTGTAGCCGAACAGGCGCGCGAGCTCGTCCGATCGCGAGCGGAAGCGGGCCACCGCCTGCGCCGTCACCTCGGACTCGGCTTTCTCGCGGGCCTCTCGCGACAGACCGTAGCCGACCCGCGCGACCGTGAGCGTGCTCACCCGGCCGGCAAGCTGGCTGATCGCGGCAATGTCGCGGCCCTCCAGCCAGAGCTGGGCCGTGCCCTGCCAGCCGGTGACGGCCCCCTTCTGGCCGTAGCGCGGATAGAGCGAGAACTGACCCGTGCGCACGTCGACCTGCCCCGGCCGGGCCGCCGGCCGCACCTCGGCCAGCGCCGCGTCGAGTGCCTGCTTGAGCTGGGTCTGCACCGCGGCCGCGTCGAGCCCCTCGCGCGTGGTCGACAGCGTCACGCTGATGAGGTCGCGCGGCACCTCCACGCTGGCGCTGGCCACGAGGCTCACGACGCCCGTGGGCGGCGCCACCGGCTGCGCCGCGACCGTGAGGGCAGCGAGGGACAGGGCCGGAGCCAACAAGGCGCCACCGAGGCGGCGCTGGAGCCACAAGGACTTGGGGTTCATGTCGGACATCATCGCGCGGCCGATCGCCGCCCCTGTTCAGCGCAGGTGGCCCGGCCTCCGTTGACACCCGAAAGGCCGGTTCCTGGAGTCGCCAGTCCAGGTGGCGCGAAGTTGTAACAGGTGGTCAGGCACCCCCGAACCGCCGCCGAAACCCGTCCAGAATCGCGGCTGTTACAAATTCGGAGCGGCCCATGAACACCAACGCCACGCCCCGCGCCGACCGCATCGTGGTGGTCGACGACGACGCGCGCATCCGCGACCTGCTGCGCCGCTACCTGACCCAGGAAGGCTTCGAGGTGCTGCTGGCCGAGGACGCGAAGGCGCTGAACCGCGTGCTCACGCGCGAAACGGTCAACCTGATCGTGCTCGACCTGATGCTGCCCGGGGAGGACGGCCTGTCGATCTGCCGCCGCCTGCGCGCGGCCAACGACAACACGCCGATCATCATGCTGACCGCCAAGCAGGACGACGTCGACCGCATCGTCGGCCTGGAGGTGGGCGCCGACGACTATCTGCCCAAGCCCTTCAACCCGCGCGAGCTGCTAGCGCGCATCAATGCCGTGCTGCGGCGGCGCCCGACGCCCGAGGCGCCAGGCGCGCCCTCGAAGGAGAACGAAGTGGTCAGCTTCGGCCCCTTCACCTTCGACCTGGCACTGCGCCGGCTGACCAAGGACGGCGAGCCGATCGCGCTGACCACCGGCGAGTTCAGCATGCTCAAGGCGCTGGTGCGCCACCCCCGGCAACCTCTGTCACGCGACAAGCTCGCGCAGCTCGCGCGCGGTCGCGAGTTCGAGCCCTTCGACCGCAGCCTCGACGTGCAGATCTCGCGGCTGCGAAAGATGATCGAGCCCGACCCGGCCACGCCGCGCTACATCCAGACGGTGTGGGGCGTGGGCTACGTGTTCGTGCCGGACGGCGCGGCCTGATCGCCGGCGCCGGCCCCAAGCACCTCCTGCTGCCACCCCGCCGCTCCTCGACACCCGCCCTCGCTCCGCGCGCCGCCCGATGCCGCGCAAGGCCTTCGCGCTCAGCCTGTTCTGGCGCACCTTCTTCCTGCTGGCAATCCTGCTGGTGGGAGGCATCTTCGCGTGGGTGCAGACCTTTCGTGCGCTCGAGTTCGAGCCGCGCGCGGTGCAGGCGGCGCAGCAGATCGCGAGCCTGGTGAATCTGTCGCGCGCCGCGATGCGCTACGCCGACGGCATCAACCGCGTGACGCTGGTCAAGACCATGAGCGACCAGGAGGCGGTGCGGGTGCTGCCGCGCGAGCCCAACGACCGGTGGGAGCCGTTCGAGGTCGACCGCTTCACGCGCCTGATCGGCCACGAGCTGCGCACCCGGCTGGGTCCGGACACGCTGGTGGCGTCGATCGTCAACGGCAGCCCGGGGCTGTGGGTGGGCTTCTCGATCGACAAGGACCCGTACTGGCTGCAGGCCGACCCGACGCGCGTGCGCCCGCTCGCCTCGAGCACCTGGGTGCTGTGGGTGAGCATCGCGCTGCTGGCGACGATCTTCGGCTCGGCCACCATCGCGCGGCTCATCAACCAGCCGCTGCGCGACCTGAGCTTTGCGGCCAGCCGCATCCGCGACGGCGAGTTCGAGAGCCAGCTCGACGAGAGCACGATGACCGCCGAGATCCGCCAGGTCAACATGGGCTTCAACCGCATGGCTCGCGAGCTCGCCAAGGTCGAGGAGGACCGCGCCGTGATGCTGGCAGGCATCAGCCACGACCTGCGCACGCCGCTGGCGCGCCTGCGGCTGGAGGCCGAGATGAGCGTCTCGGACCCCGAGGCCAAGCGGAACATGGAGCAGGACATCGACCAGCTCGACAACATCATCGGCAAGTTCATGGACTACGCCAAGCCGGGCGAGGTCCAGCTCAAGCCGGTGCTGCTGTCGGCGCTGATCGACCGCGAGATGGCGGGCTTCCGCGACCCGACCCAGATCCGCATCTCCGCGCGCGTGGCGATCGACACGCGGGTGCTGGCCGACGAGGTCGAGCTCGGCCGCGTGTTCGCCAACCTGTTCGAGAACGCGCGCCGCTACGGCAAGTCGGCCGACACCGGCATCGCGAAGGTCGAGGTGAGCTATGCGCGCTCGGGTTCGTGGGTCAGCGTGCGCGTGCGCGACCACGGGCCCGGCGTGCCGCCGCAGAAGCTCAGCCAGCTGACCACGCCCTTCTATCGTGGGGACACGGCCCGCACCGAGGCCTCGGGCGCCGGCCTGGGCCTGGCGATCGTCGAGCGCAACCTGGCCCGCATGGGCGGCAGCTTCGAGGTGGCCAACGCGCCCGAGGGCGGCGGCTTCATGGCGACCGTCAGGCTGCGCCGCGCGCCCTCCGGCA
>JALOSQ010000046.1 GCA_025458335.1 Ideonella sp. | reverse complement strand
TCGGCATGCCAGTCGACCTGGGCCCCGGCCGGAAACGCCGCGAAGCGGGCGAGGCTCGCCGCATGCCCGCTGCCGCCGTTCACGCCGGCCAGCATCAGGCGGGTGCCGCGCTGCGGCAGCCGGCGCGTCAACTGCTCGAGCAGGACGGCACCGGACTCGTCGATCATCGTCAGGCGGCGCAGGTCCAGAACCAGGATGCGGACGTCGGCGGGCAAGGCGTCGGCCTCGGCCGCCAGGCGCTCGACGCTACCGAAGAAGAGCGCCCCCTCGAGCTCGAGGATGAGGATCCGGCGTCGCAACGTGGCAAGCCGCTCCTCCTGGGCCGGTGCATAGACCCGCCGAGAGGGTTGGTCGACCGCCGTGCGGCGGCTGCGCACCAGCGAGCGGCTCATGCCGCGCACGAAGAGCGCGAGCGACAGCAGCGTGCCCGCCACGATCGCGGCCGGGAAGCCCGCCAGCCAGGTGATGGCGCAGACCGCCAGCACGACCCCGAGACTGACGCGCAGTTCGGGCGATCGGTCGCCTGCGCGCCAGCGGCCGAACAGCTGGCGTGTCCAGCGGTCCACCAGCGCTGCGGCGATCACCAGCATGATGCCGGCCAGCACGGCCTTGGGCAGCAACGCGATCAGGCCGGTGCCAAAGGCCTGCAGCGCCAGGAACATGGCCGCCGACCACACCGCCGGGGCACGGCCCCGGAGCCCACGGTCGAGCAGCACCACCGCACGCGCGCGCGTCAGCACCATGGGCAGCCCGCCGACCAGTCCGCTGCCGATATTCGCCGCACCGAGCGCCATGAGTTCGCGGCGGCTGTCGTGGCGCGTGTGCGCCAGCTGGTCGATCGCCACGGCGGTCAGCAGCGACTCCAGCGCGCCGATCACCGCCACGGCCAGGGCCGTGGTCACGATCGCCGGGGCGTGCCGTGCCAGCAGCTCGCGCGCAGCTTCGTCGACGAAGGGCAGCAGGGTGTCGGGCCACGGATACGACTCGCGCAAGGTGCCCACGACCGGTCCCAACGACACCCCGACCGACAGTGCCTCCATCGCCCAGTACGCGAGCGCGCCGACCGCCAGGCCCAGCAGCGGCGCGGGCCAGCGCGGCCGCCAGCGCGCGCTGGCCCAGAACACCAGGGCCGTGAGCCCGCCGAGCACCGCGGCCAGCGGCTGCACCGGAACAGTCTCGTCGAGCACCGACCACTTCGACACGGGTGGCAGGCCCAGCAGCGGGGGCACCTGCGCCAGCAGGATCAGCAGTGCCACGCCGTTCATGAAGCCCGCGAGCACGGGCTGCGGTACCCGTCGCGCCAGGCGGTGCGCGCCCGCCGCCGCGAACAGGATCTGGAACACGCCCGCGAGCACGACCATGGCGCCACACAGGGCCAGCAAGGCAGCGAGCCCGCCGGGCTCCCTGACACGCAGTTCGGGGTCCGCCACCAGGGTGGCGACCAGGCTCGCCATGATCAGCGTGGTCGCGGACGTCGGCCCGGCGGTGGGCACTGCGCCGCCGGCCAGCGCCGCGAAGACGAGCCCGCCCACGACCACCCCGGCCATGGCCGCCGGGATCCCGACCGACGCGGCCGAGGCGCCGAGCGACGAGAACGCCAGCAATCCCAGCGTCAGCACGATGGCCAACGCCGTGAGCGCGTCCATCATGCCACCCGAAAGATTGCGCACGGTGGCGCCCACGCCCGTTCCCATCGACACCCGGGAACTGTAACGGCCAGGCCCCGGCGCGCCGGGTGTGGCGGCCTCGGGGCATCCCGGGGTCGCCGCGGGTGCGCGGGGCACGGATGATCGCGGACCTGCGTGAACCGACGACCCCAGACCGCATGTCGACGACCGAAACCGGCGCCCCGCCCTCCCCGTCGCGCACCGCACTGGTCACGGGCGCCGCGCGCGGCATCGGGCTGGCCATCGCGCGGCACTTCCTCCAGGCCGGAATGCGCGTGGGACTGCTCGACATCGACGGCTCGACACTGGCGGCCACCGCGGAGCGCCTGCACGACGAGGGCTTCGGCGGGCGATTCGCCGCGATCGAAGCCGACGTGGCCCTGGCCGACCAGGTCGCGAGCTCCGTCGACCGCCTGCTGGCCGCGTTCGGCTCGATCGACACCGTGGTCAACAACGCCGGGGTCGCGGTCTTCAAGCCGGTGGCCGACACGACCGAGGCCGAATGGCGCCGCGTGCTCGACGTGAACCTCACCGGCCCGTTCCTGTGCACGCAGGCCGCGCTGCCGGCCCTGCGCGCCTCGGCTCGCGCCGGCCGCGGCCCGGCGGTGGTGCACATCGCCTCGATCTCGGGCCTGCGCGCCAGCACGCTGCGGGTGGCCTACGGCACGAGCAAGGCGGCCCTGATCCACCTGATGCGCCAGCAGGCCGCGGAGCTGGGCGCCGAGGGCATCCGCGTCAACGCTGTCGCGCCGGGGCCGGTCGAGACGGCGATGGCCCGGCAGGTGCACTCGCCGGCGATCCGCTCGGCCTACCACGACGCCATCCCGCTCGCGCGCTACGGCACCGAGGACGAGATCGCGCAGGCCGTCGCGTTCCTGTGCAGCCCGGCCAGCGCTTATGTCAACGGACAGGTACTGGCGGTCGACGGAGGCTTCGACGCCACCGGCATCGGCCTGCCCGCGCTGCGCTCTGCTTAGCGCAGCGGTCGTGGCAGTGTGCGATCGACCGGCCCCGCGGGCCGCGGTCGCCGAGCGCGCCGAGACGTCGGCGAGGACGGCCGAGCCGACCGCCGTTCATCCCGGCCGTCGAGCGTGTCCCCCGTCACTCGAGCACGAGCTTGAGCCCGAATGGTTCCGGTCGCGCCGCCTCGGCCTGCGGCACGGCCCAGATCACCGGCATGGTCGGACGATGGCGGGCGGGGCCGTCGAGGTCGGTCAGCACCACGATCAGGTCCGGACCCTGGCGCTCGGCCTCGAGCAGCAGGGGCGTGAAGTCGGTGCCGCCGCCGCCCGCCGCCTGGAGTTCCCGCAGGTCGGCGCGGCCAGGCTCGAATCGCATGACCCGCCGCACGGCGCAGTCGCCCACGACCACCACCAGGGCCGCCTCCAGGCGCCGCACGATCGCCTGCACCTCCCGCGCGAAGCGCGCGAGCAGTTCGTCGCCGATCGACCCCGACGTGTCGATCACCAGGGCCAGGCGCGGCACTCGCCGCGAGCCCGTCATGCCGGGTTCCCACGGCAGGCGGCGCCCGGGCCCGACGCGGCCCTGGTTCGCCAGCCATGAGCGCGCGGGACGCGACCACGACAGGTCGGGCCGCCGTGACAGGCCGCGCGCCAGCCGGGTGCGCAACACCTGCTCCCACGGCGTGCGCTCGCGCGGCAGGTCGGCCATCAGCCCGCGCACGAGCGAGAACGGACCGTCGCCGGCCGCGGCGCGGCGCAGCCGTTCGGCCCACTCACGGGCGGCGAGCGCCTCCTCCTCGGGCGGCTCGCCCGCAGACACACCGGGCGCCAGGTCGCTCAGCCCGCCACCGAGCTGCCGCATCCGGCCGGAACGCAGGCCGTCGGGTCGCTCCAGCCGGTCGTCGTCGCCGGCCCCATCGTCGCCGCGAGGCGCGGGCCCTCGTCCGGCCCCGTCCCGGCGCGCCGCGGCGGCGCCCGACCGGGCACCGCCCTCACGCGAGCGCGCCCCCTTGCGCTGGCGGCCTGCCCGTCCCGGCGGGCCGCGATCGTCGATGGCGCGATACAGGCGTTCCACGTCCCATTCCAGCAGCGCCGCCTCTCGGGTCTGGTCCAGGCCCAGCACGTCGTGGACGATCCCCTCGAGCGACAGCGAGCCTTCCGGCAGGGCCAGCCACTCCAACGGCGACAACGCCGCGTTGACGATCGCATCCGCGCATCGGTTGTACAGGTCGAGGTCGACGTCGCCGAGGCGGCGCCGCAGCGCCTCGAAGCGCGGTACGTGGCGCAGGGCCAGATGCAGCATGGCGTGGGCGACCCAGCCGGCCTGCTCGGCCAGCGGCAGGTCGCTGAACGCCTCTCGGTAGTAGACGGTCCGTCCATCGGTGAAGACCGGGGCGGCGAGGTCGTCGAGGCCGCGCGCCAGGCCCGGCGGCCGCTCCTCGCTCATCAGGTCGCAATGCCGCATCCACAGCGCCAGGGCGCCGCTCGCCGGTGCGTGCTCGAGCAGGTGCTGCACGGCACGCACGCCGCGGTGCTCGAGCTGTCCTGTCGGAGCGGCCGCCGGCGCCGCGGGCTCAGCCGACATGTCCGGATGCGTGCGCAAGGGGGTGTGGCGGATGTGGCGCGCACCGACCACCGCGGCCGGGTCAGCGCCGTGTGTCCTGGCTGCGCTGGTCGCCATAGCGCTGCCACGCCGGGCTCTCGAGCATCACCACCTCGAGGCCGCGCTCGAGCGCCCGCTGGGCCAGCAACTCCATCGACAGGGTCTGCACCTCGCGCAACGGCAACGCCTCGGCGGCCCGGACCTCGGTCAGCTGCCCGGCGATCTCCAGCGCGCGGCGCAGGCTGCGCTCGTCGACCACGGCCGCGAGCAGGCCGTAGACGAGCCCGTACAGGCCATCCAGCGTGCCCGGCATCAGCGCCAGGGTCGGCGCCCCGGGTGCGGCCGCCATGAGCGCGACCACGTCGGCGCCCGCCTGGAGCTCGCGCAGCACGCCGAAGAACTCGGCCGCGTTGGCCGCGCCGATGCGGCCCTGCACGAAGCTGCGGCGTGCCCCCTCCGACAGGTTCGCCTTGAGCACGTTCGACACGTCCTCCCACCCCCGGGGGCTGGCGCCGACGAGGTGGTCCTGGGCCAACTGCGAAGCGGTGTCGTCGAGCCGATCGGGACGCACGCGCAGGTACGCCATGACCTCGGGCGCGAAGCCTTGTGACAGCGCGTGCGCGAGGAAGGCATCGATCGCCGTCTGCACGTTGAAGTGGAACATGCGGTCGGCCAGCGCCGTGCCCATGTCGTGGCTCACGGCGCCATGGAAGCTGGCATTGCCCGCCGCCACGACCTGCCAGCCGTCGGGCAGCAGGTACTTCCCGACGCGGCGGTCGAGGATCAGCGAGTAGGCCGAGATCTGCAGGCGCTGGTCGGCCGCCGTGAGCTCGTCGAGAAAGAGGATGCCCGCCGGCTGGTCAGCCGACGGGAGGAACTCGGGCGGGAACCACACCGTCTGCCCGCGCACATCGTCCGCATAGATCGCCCCGCGGATGTCGACCGGCTCGATGGTGGTCAGGCGCAGGTCGACCAGCGGCACGCCGTGGTGCTCGGCCACCTGCCGCACGATCGAGGACTTGCCGACACCGCGCGTGCCCCAGAGCATCGTCGCGCGCCGCCGCAGCACCGGGTCGGCGTACTGCTCGATCAGGGCGGACTTGACCGCGCCGATGGAGACCGGCGGAATGTTCATCGGCGTGCCCTGCATGCCAGACCCTCGATCTCAACGCGACACGCCGGCCGGCGCGGACTCGGCGCCGGGCCATGCCGTCGGTGGCGGGCAGCGCGGCACGCGCGGCAGGCCGATGCGCGGCATCTCGCGCCGCATGAAGAACAGCGCCATCAGCACCGGCGGGGCCATGTTGGCCAGCAAGCCGATCCACGACGCCCGCTCGGGCCACCACCGCTGGATGGCGACCGCGGCCACCACCAACGCCGCGCCGACCAACAGCGGGGGCATGCCGCGCAAGGCGACCCGCCACCGCGCGCCGCGATGCCGCTCGTGGAAGGCCGAGGGCGGCGCGGACAGCGTCTGGTCCAGGTGGCGGACGGCCTCGACCAGGCGCTCCTCCGCGGCCGCCGATCGAGCCGGCTCGGCGCCGCGAACGCCGGCCGCGCCACGCCAGCCACGCGCCGTGGGCACCAGGCGCTCCCACGCGCCGCCGAGCACGGCCAGCACGTCGTCGGGCAGCGCCAGGGCGCCCGGCGCCGGACGGATCAGCTCGATCTCGACCGGATACCCCGCCACCGACGACAGCCGCGCCTCGACCTGGAGCCCCCCCGCCAATCGGGCCCTCGCACCACGCAACCCGAGCAACGGCTCGGCCCCGCGCGTCGGCGAGGCCAGGCGCTGGTGCAGGGCGATCCAGAGGTCTCCCGCGCGCCGGAACTGCCGACCCAGCGGCACGGTCGCCAGCCGTTCGAGCGCCGCCTCGGGGTCCGGCGCCTCGACCTCGAGACGGGCCTCCAGGCCATCTGGCGCCTCGAGCGTCCGCACGAGGCGGCAACGCTGCGCCTCCGACAGGTCGAGTTCCAGGCGTTCGGTCACGCGCTCCGGGATCTCACCTGCGTGCGTCGGTCCAGGCTCGTGCTGCACCCACCGGAAGGCCATGCGGCGCGCGGCCCGGTCACTGGCCGCGAGGTCCAGCGCGATGCCCCGCCTGGAGAACGGCGCGACACGCTGCAGGATCTCGTGATGCGACAGCGGGGGCAGCGTGGACATGGGTCGGGTCGAGCTGCGCAGGCGGGTGCCCTTGCAGTCGCGCGGATTCTGCCGAACGTCGGGCGGCGGGTGGCCCTGCAGGGCCATGCCCTGCGCGACGACACGACGCGACGCGGGCACAGCAGCGCCCGGGCGTGCCCCACGGGAAGGGGTCAGGTCTCGGCCGACGGTGCCCGGACGATGGTCACGGGCACCCCCGCGTGCGCCAGCATCGCCTGGGCTACCGACCCCAGGCCAGCAGTGTCCGGGTCGCCCATGCCCCGAGCGCCCAGGATGACCGCCTGGCAACCGTAGTTCTCGAGGACTTCGAGCAGCACGTTGGCCGGCTCGCCGCCAGCGACCTCGCTCTCGAACTCGAGGCCGCTCGCCTCGATCAGGGCCTCGGCCGGCCGCAGCAGGTCCTCGCCCGCCTCGACGCGGAGCTTCTGCAGCCGCTCTGCATCGTGCGCCACGGCCACCTCGTACAACGAGGGAGGCTCCTGCACGTTCACCAGCACCAACTCGGCCGCCAGACCGGCTCGCGCCAATTCGAGCGCGTGGTGCACCGCGGCGAGAGACGGCGCGGAGCCATCGACGGGCAACAGGATCTTCATCGGCGAGCTCCTCGGCAGCACGGCCGGCAGGCTACTCCGTGCCCACGCCTGGCGGAACGATCCGGCTCAATCGCCGTGTCGGTCCGCACCAGCCGGCCGAGAGCGCCGGGCCCGAAAATCAGTCGGCATGGGCCGGTCCGCCCGTCGCGGGCAACGCGCCGGTCCCTTCGCTGCCGGTCGTCGGGTCGAGCGGATCCGGCTGGCCCAGGGCCTGCGCGGCCTTGCGCTGCGCCTTTTCCTCGAGCTTCTCTTCCTTCTTCTTCTTCTTGGCGAGTTCCCGCTGCCGCTTCTCGAACGCGTAATTGGGTTTCGGCATGGCGCGGCATCCTGGTGTGGGCTGGGCCCGGTACCCGAGCATAGGCGAGCCGCGAGCCACTGCGGGGTCGGGCCGGACCCCGCTGGCCTCGGTTGCCGTCAACTTCCCGCGGCTGGCGGTGGCGGCGCGCGATCCGACCACAGCACGCCCGCGGTCGACCAGTCCTCGCGCCGGATGTCGTAGAAGAGGATGTCGACACTGTCGGGCGACCCACCGAGCGTGCGGACGGTCGCCTCGGTGAGAGCCTGCGCCAGCGCGCGCTTCTGCTCGGTGGTGCGTCCTTCGAAAAGCTCGACGCGGATCGTGGGCATTGGGGGAGTCCTTTCCAGGATGTCGAGGGATCAGGCCACCGGCAGTTCGATGCCGACGGCCCGCGCGGCCGCACGAACGGCCTGCGGCCAGTTGATGCGCCCGGGGTCACGGCCCTCGGCGATGCCGATCAGCAGTGCGTCCTCGGACCCGACATTGCGGAACCCGCGCGACACGCCGGGCGGAACGACGATCGTGTCCCAGCGCTCGAGCGTGAGGCTGCGCGCCCCCTGCGGGCCCCAGAAGATCTCCCAGCGCCCGCTGAGCGGCATGAAGATCTCGCGGGTCAGGTGGTTGTGCAGCGGGGCGGATTTGCCGGGTGCGCAGCGCACGAGGTTGAGGTGAAACCCGTCGGCGGCCAGCGGCGCGCCGGGCGCGTCGCCGAGCACGCGCCAGGTCGTGCGCTCGCAGCCGGGGATGGCTGCGTCCACATAATCGGCCGTCGGCAGCAGTGACTCGAAGCGCGCAACCCGGGCCTCCATCTCGGCCACGGTCGGATCGGCCTGCGTGACAGGGGCCATGGCCCCGCGCGCCGGCCCGCGTTCGACGGGTGTGGCGCCATCGGTGAGTCGGGCCAGCAACAGCGCGTCGCGCGGCGACGGGCCCAGGGCTGGACGCACGGTGGCGCGTCGCAGCACGCCCTCGGCCTCGAACCCCAGGCGCCCGAGCAGCCGGTGCGACCGCGCATCGGCCGCGTCGGGCGCGGCCCAGACGCGCTCGAGGCCGGGTTGGCGACCGAGCCAGCCGACCAGGAGGCCGGCCGCCTCGAGGCCCAGCCCGCGGCCCCAGTGGTCTCGCCCGATGAGGACGCCGAAGTCGGCCGCATGGCCACGTCGGCGGGCGGCCACCGACCCGATCACGGCCGCGTCGGCCTTGGCGATCACGGCCCAGTGATGCTCGACCCCGGCGGCCCATCGGGCGTCGACGCCTTCGAGGAACCGGGTCGTCTCGCCCGGATGGCGTGGCGCCGCCCACTCGACGTGGCGCATCACCTCGGGATCGGACGCCACCCGATGCAGGGCAGCCGAGTCGTCGACCCTCGAGCGGCGCAGGCGCACCCGCGCCCCCTCGATCACCTCGGGCACCACGAAAGGCAAAGGCGCCTGCGGAACGGGCTTTGCGGGCATGCCCGGATCATCCGCGCCGCATCGGGGGCGGCGCAACCGGGTCGGCCCGCGAAAGCCCGATCGGCGCGCCGATCGGGGCACCGCGGGCGCGCCGGGCCGGTTGCACGATGTCGCGCTCGACCCAACGGACGAACCGGTGGGTCTCGGCATCGCCGGTGCGCGCCAGCAAAGCCACCAGCGCCTCGGCCTCGACGCGGTGGCCGGACCGACGGTCATCGCGCACGAGCGCCCCGGGCGCCAGGCGGGCGAGGACGGCGTCGGCGGGCAGGCCGGGCACGATCCGGCGCACCCCGGCGGTGGCGATCCAGCGATGGCCCGAGTCGTCCTCGGTCACGTCGAGCGGGCGACCACGGTACTCGACGTGGCGCCCCTCGATGTCCCTCAGGGCGAGGGTCCTGACGCCGCGGTTGAGGTCGCCCGCCAGGTCCACCAGCGGGCCGGCGAGCCACGCCCCGGCCAGGGCGATGGCCGGGGCCAAGCCCCACGGCCCCAACCATGCCCAGGCCGCGACGGCGAAGGCGACACAGACCCCCGCACGCAGGGCCAGCCGGAGCAGGGAGGACGGCAAGGGCGAATCCTGTTGCGGGTCGGGGACGCGGAAGGCAGCCCCGCGCCACGCTCGTTCGGCGACCGTCGGCGCGCTTCGTGCCGAGGCGCCGGAGCCGCCGATCAGCCGAACACCGTGTCGCTGACCGCGTGGCCGCCGTCGAGCAGCACGCGCAGCACCGGGCCCTGCCCGTCGTGCTCCCAGACGCGTCCCTTGACGATGAACTGTCGTCCCCCGACCCGCAGCGCGTCACCGAGTTGCGGCGCGACGTGATGGCCCGACCAGAAGGCCGGCACCTGGGTCTTCGACTGGCGCAGCCATGCCTGGTCGTCGACCGAGAACGCCAGCAGGATGCGGGGACCAGGGGCTTCGGGGGACATCGTCGGGGACTCCGGAAATCGGCACGCGTCAGTCGCGCACCTGCAATCTAACCCCGTCCCGCGCTCTTGGCAGGCGGCGCTTGGTCGTGCCTGCGCACAGCTGCACGGTGGCCACCGGACCGGCCGGCGACACCGTCAAGCCGTCGTGAACCGGCTCGCCGCTGCGTCGACCTGGGCGCGCAGCTGGCCGTAGTCCCGGCAGACCGGGTACTGGGGGAACTGCTGCACGATCGAGTCGGGGGGATGGATGAAGAACCCGGCGTGCGCTGCGCCCAGCATGCCGGTGTCGTTGTACGAGTCGCCGGCCGCGAACACCGTGAAGTTGAGGCTGCGCAACGCGTTCACCGCGTGCCGCTTCTGGTCGGGCTGGCGCAGCCGGTAGTCGGTGACGGTGCCGTCGGGTGCCACCAGCAGGCGATGGCAAAACAGCGTGGGCCGGCCCAGCTGCGCCATCAGCGGGTCGGCGAACTCGTAGAAGGTGTCGCTGAGGATGATGACCTGGTACTGGCGCCGCAGGTCGTCGAGGAACTCCCGCGCGCCCGGCAGCGGCGCCATGCCGGCGATCACGCGCTGGATGTCGGGCAGCTTGAGCTTGTGCTGGACGAGCAGGGCAAGGCGCCAGCGCATCAGCTTGTCGTAGTCCGGCTCGTCGCGGGTCGTGCGGCGGAAATCCGGGATCCCGGTGCGCTCGGCGAACGCGATCCAGATCTCGGGCACGAGCACGCCTTCGAGGTCGAGGCACACCACGTTCATTCGGTCGACTCCATCCGGGGCTCCACGGGGCAGGAACAGGCTGCATTCTCGGCCCACGGGCGGTCAGAATCGCGCGCCAGCGGCCCCTGGCCCTTCACGACGGTGTGAAGAGACCAGGAACCTGGACCCACTCCCCGCTCCCGCCGTTCCCCACCGTCCCCCGCCGTTCCCGCCAGTCCATTCCCGACCCATGGCCGAGCCCCACCCCGCCCAGGACCCACCGCCCACCGCCGAGCCCGGCGCGCCCGCGTCGCCGCGTCCGTCGGGGCCTCTCGCGGGCCTGCGGGTCGTGGAAATGGTCGGGCTCGGGCCGGCGCCCTTCGCGGCGATGATGCTCGCCGACCACGGCGCCGAGGTGGTGCGCATCGACAGGCCACAGCCCGACGGCCGACCCGCTGGCGCACTCGGCATGGACGCGCGCTACGACCTGCCGGCCCGGTCGCGCGCGGCCACGGTGGCGCTCAACCTGCGCACGGCGGCAGGCGTGGACGCGGCACTGCAGCTCATCGACGGCGCCGACGTGCTGATCGAGGGCTTCCGCCCTGGGGTGATGGAGCGCCTCGGCCTCGGGCCGCAGGTCTGCCTGCAGCGCAACCCGAAGCTCGTGTACGGGCGCATGACCGGCTGGGGCCAGGAAGGACCGCTGGCCCACGCCGCCGGTCACGACCTGAACTACGCGGCGCTCACCGGGGCGCTGGGCGCGATCGGCCCGCGCGGGCAACCACCACCGCCGCCGCTCAACTACCTGGCCGACTACGGCGGCGGCGCGATGATGCTGGCCTTCGGCGTGCTCGCCGCCCTGCTCGAGGTGCGGCATGCGCAACTCGCCGGCCAGCCTGCCCGCGGTCAGGTCGTCGACGCCGCGATGGTCGACGGGCTGGCGCTGATGTCCGTCATGTTCCAGGGCATGCGCGCCTCGCCGGCGCCGGGCCGCACCAATGGCCAACGCAGCACCGACGCACCGCCTGGCGCCGCCACGCCCCCGGCCGGCGAAGGCCGCGGCACGCGGGCCTGGGTCGACGAGCGCGAGGCCAACCTGATCGATGGGGGCAATCCGTTCTACCGCTGCTATCGGTGTGCCGACGGGCATCACGTCGCGGTCGGGGCGCTGGAGCCGGCGTTCCGCCACGAGTTGCTGCAGCGGCTGGGCCTCGCGGACGATCTCGCCCTGATGAACCCGGACGAGCGCAGTCGCTGGCCCGCCATGCGGGCCCGCCTGGCCGAGCACTTCGCCCGCCGCCCACGCGACGAATGGTGCCGCATCCTCGAAGGAACCGACGCCTGCTTCGCGCCGGTGCTGGGAGGCGCCCGAACATCCGCACCTGAAGGCCCGCGGCACGTTCGTCGAGGTCGACGGCATCGTGCAGGCCGCCGCGGCGCCGCGGTTCAGCCGGCACGAGGCGTCCCGACCGAGCCCGCCGTCGACCCGGTTCGCTGCGCCGGACGGCCCCAGCTAGCCGGCGGTCGCCGGTGAGCCGCCCGGCGGCCGCCGCCGCAGGGCCTCACACGGGTCCGGCCGACCGGCCGGGGCCGGTGCAACGTCGACAAGGTCGAACCCCAGCGTCGGCAGCCCCGGTTCCAGGTAGCCGACGGCCACCACGCGCGCGGCGGGTACGCCGAGCGACGCGAGAACGTGCGGCACGCCCACATCGCGCCGCACATGGCCGTTGCCGGCAATCAGCACGGTCCTCGCGGGACCGCTGTGGGCCGGCCCGCTGTCGCGATGCGCGGCCTGCATCGCCAGGGCCATCGCCACGTCGCGCGCCCGCTGCGCGAGCACCATCGGGGCGTGCAAGCGTGGCGGCAGGACCCCGCAGTGCCCCTCGTCGATGAGGCGCAGCATCTCGCGTTGGCGGGCGTCGTCCCAGCGGGCATCGGCGGCCAGCACGGCAC